>NZ_JAMPQD010000005.1:0-253994 GCF_028482245.1 Providencia sp. PROV129 | reverse complement strand
TTAAGATACTGAGTGAGGCCAACACCGCTACAGGTCAAAGTATGACAAAAACGTATTTTCTAAATAATTCGGACTGTAGCTAGGCGGCAAACGAAGATAGCTTGGGGAGCATACACAAGTATGTGACCCAAGTAGCTGAGTGAGGCCAACACCGCTACAGTTCGAAGTATGACGAAAATTACCAGTTAAGTAATTTAAGGATAAAATACAGCCCTATTAAAAGTACAACTGGCCAGAAATAAAGAATAAAAAATTGGGTAAAAATGGTGTGCCTTGGAATGGTGACGTTTGCTTCCAGCTCTGCTTTGGACAGCTCGATACCTTTGGCTTTTTCCAAAATCACATGATCTTCAAGGCTTTCGCGAATAAATTTAATTTGTCGGTACATTCTTAGCCCTGATGCACTGAGAGCCAAACCAACAAAAATAAAGATAAAGATAAGAATAAAGCCAAGGTTGCTACCTGAAAAACCATTGGCAACTTGTGGTACAGGCGAATTATTCCAGAAGAAATTTAAAAATGGTGTAGTTTGCCGTGTCATTTCCGCCATTAGTTTAATAAAATCATTGGCAACAGCGTTGATCCCCTCACCTGCCAGCCCTTTCATCCCCGCGAGTTTAACTAAAGACGCCAACGTCGAAATTAAAGCTACCAGAAAAACAACCCAACCCAGAATACGTTTGCCGATTGCGACATAATTAGCATTGTGGTAATTCATTACTGCTCTTCCTCAGAGTTATTATTCTCGATAAATTTTCATGGTGACTTTTCAGGGATAATAATAGCCGAAATTATTAAATGCCTCCAAATTTACCTTGTAAAATGATGATTGTGTAATAACTTTCAGAACTTTAAACATTTTTAAAAACACATTAGATAAACAACTTTCACCATCTGTGCCTATTCGCTTTAGTGTTGAGTTGTTACAATCACCCATTCAATTAATACGAATATTTGTTCGTTTGCTGATATCATAGTCAGTTAGTAAATAAATACTATTATCGCTGGGTAAGTTCCCTTAATTCCTACTGCCACAAGGGTAAAGCTTATTGGCAATAGGGTTTACATGAATGGAGTTTTAACATGTACCATAACCTTCCCATCCAATCCGTTATTTTTGATATGGATGGTTTATTGATCGATTCGGAACCTTTTTGGGAGCAAGCTGAACTTGAGGTCTTTTCACAGCTAGGCGTTGACCTTGCGATTGCCAACACTCTGCCTGATACTTTGGGTTTACGTATTGACCATGTTGTTGAGCTTTGGTACCAAGCCTCACCTTGGCATGGATGCAGCCAACAAGAAGCCAAACAACGGATTATCGACCGCGTTGTGGGCTTAGTTGAAGAAACCCGCCCTATTTTACCTGGTGTACAACATGCTATGGAACTGTGTCGTTCAATGGATTTAAAAATTGCACTGGCATCTGCATCACCATTGTATATGCTTGAAAAAGTGTTAAATCTGCTGGATATTCGCGACTATTTTTCTGCTGTCATTTCAGCGGCTGATTTACCATTGAGTAAACCACACCCTGAAGTTTATCTGAAAGCTGCTTCTGCACTATCAACCAAACCAATTCATTGTGCATCTTTAGAAGATTCATTTAATGGTATGATTTCAGCCAAAGCCGCGAGAATGCGCTCTATTGTCGTGCCAGATAGCAAACACTTTAATGATCCACGTTTTGGTTTAGCGGATATTAAATTAAGCTCTCTAAATGAATTAGAATCAAAACATTTACGCTAGTTATAGCCATGTGTGTAATTTATGTTCACCCCTATCTGACTTAGGTAGGGGAATAACCAAAAAATATTAAATCCTTTCCTTATTTGCTAATAAATAAGAGTTTTTTTACCTTGTCTCCTCTATCTTATTCTTTTCAAACACTTTATACTGCCAATTAACTGTATAGATAAACAGATGGTATTTTATCCACCATGACCGCTGAAGGGCATCTGCTTTTTTCCGTCGCCTCTTTGATAATGGCCCATAAACTCCAAGTCACCCCTGAGCTTGCTCAAGGTGATTGGCTGCACTTGGTTCCAGGCGCGTTATTAGGTGCATTATTACCCGATATTGATCATCCATCTTCTCTACCTGGACGGCTACTACGTATTTTTTCACTTCCCATTTCTAAGCTATGTGGTCACCGCGGTTTCACTCATAGCTTACTTGCATGGTTGTTATTAATGCTTTCATGTTATCAGTGGATCCCCGTGCAATGGCCTATTCCTAATGACCTCATTCACGCTTTTTTATTAGGCTATTTGAGCCATTTAGTTGCTGATATGCTAACACCGTCAGGGGTGCCATTTTTATGGCCATTACCTCAACGTTTCTGTTTTCCCATTATCCGTGGCAAAAATAGCAAACGTAGTGAACGTTTTATTGCAATCGTTTTGACGGTTTGTGCCTGCTTATTGCCTACAGGGTATCACTTTGATTTTTATTCTCAGGTAGAAAGTGTAATAAAATATATACAAAATCAGCTAGATATACGCTTCCCTACATAATTTTCAGTTTTGTAATATAATGTAAGCATGAATAATACTATCTTATTACTATTTAGTATAAGAAATGTGTTTTCTCTGTTGATATCATATAACCAGTTGTTAGAAGCAACTAAATCCTTATAACCAATAAGGATTAAAGGGCTAGTCACATACCTTATAAAAAACGATTTGGAGTTCGGAATGAATATTCCTCTAATTATTAATGTGCTCGGCTTTGTAGCACTGCTGATACTGTTGGCAAAACTGGGAGCAAAAGGCTGGAGTCTGTCTAAAAAAGTGTTAGTCGGTCTGGTCTTTGGTGTCGCTTATGGTGTCGTGCTGCATCTCGTTTACGGAAGCGGCCACCAGACAGTAAAAGACTCCATTCTTTGGTTTAATATTGTTGGTAATGGTTATGTGCAGCTATTACAAATGGTGATTATGCCATTGGTATTCGCATCTATCTTAAGTGCTGTTGCAAGACTGCACAAAGCGTCTTCCTTGGGCAAAATTAGTTTCTTAACGATTGGAACATTACTGTTAACGACCGCAATCGCAGCCCTAGTCGGTATTTTGATTGCCAACCTGTTTGGCCTGACTGCAGAAGGCTTAGTACAAGGTCAGTCAGAAACTGCACGTTTAAGCGCCATTGAAACTAACTATATTGGTAAAGTTTCTGATTTAACCGTACCGCAACTGATTTTATCGTTTATTCCAAAAAATCCATTTGCGGATTTAACTGGAGCAAACCCGACATCAATTATTAGTGTGGTTATTTTTGCAGCCTTCTTAGGGGTAGCTGCATTACAACTGTTTAAAGACGATAAAGAGCGCGGTGAAAAAGCGTTAGCGGCAATTGATGTTATGCAAGCTTGGGCAATGAAATTAGTTCGTTTGGTCATGCGTTTAACACCTTACGGTGTCATGGCCCTGATGATCAAAGTAGTCGCAAGCTCGAATCTTCACGATATCATTAACTTAGGCACCTTTGTTATTGCGTCTTACGTCGCTCTCGGCATTATGTTTGTTGTCCACGGTATTTTTGTCGCAACAACTGGCTTAAATCCAATTAAATTCTTTAAGAAAGCTGGCCCTGTTCTGACATTCGCCTTTACCAGTCGTTCAAGTGCTGCAAGTATCCCTTTGAATATTGAAACACAAACACGCCGTTTCGGTATCCCTGAGTCTATTGCAAGCTTCTCGGCATCTTTTGGTGCAACAATTGGCCAAAACGGTTGTGCAGGTATTTACCCTGCAATGTTAGCGGTCATGGTCGCTCCAACCATGGGAATTAACCCGTTTGACCCACTTTGGATCGCAACGTTAGTCGGTATTGTCACTGTGAGCTCAGCAGGTGTTGCTGGTGTGGGTGGTGGTGCGACGTTTGCTGCATTAATCGTCCTGCCTGCTATGGGCCTACCAGTAACCTTAGTTGCGCTGTTGATTTCCGTTGAACCATTAATTGATATGGGCCGTACAGCCCTTAACGTCAGCGGCTCAATGACAGCAGGAACAGTGACTAGTCAATTAATGGGTGAAACAGATAAAGCGGTGTTTAATCAAGATGATGATGCTGAACTAAAACACGTTTAGTCTCTTAGCTTATTTTTACTGGAAAAACCTGCCGACACGGCAGGTTTGAGGTTGTTGACAAAGCAGGATAAAAGCGTGGTTTTTCCTGCTTTGTGTTATCAGTCGAAAACCAATAAATTGATTTTCCTAATTTATTTTCAAAACCTATCCAACCTGCAGTCAAACCTAATCGGTTGTCTGCAGTCTGAAACCTGCCGACACGGCAGGTTTTTTTATGACTATAAATTGCCGTTTAATTTTATTTAAATCAAAAATAACTATCTAACCTAGTCTTTTCCACTAAAAACCATTGCAATTCACTGGATTTACATAAGATAATAAAATTCGAGCAACGTTTTCTTGAGCTTCCTGCTTGTGTTGCGTCAACCCGTATTCTACGGGGATATTATCAACATCAATATCTGGTTTTGTTATGTCAAATATTCATATTCTAAAAACCGACCCTTCAGAGAACCCTTGTATAAGCTGCGGTGCTTGTTGTGCCTATTTTCGTGTCTCTTTTTATTGGGCTGAGGCAGAAAGTGGCGGTGGCGTTGTTCCACAACATTTAACCGAGCAAATCACCCCTTTCATGAGCTGCATGCATGGCACCAATCAAAAGCAAAATACACGCTGTAGCGCGCTACAAGGCACGGTAGGGGAATGTGTGTCTTGCTCCATTTATGCACAACGGCCTACGCCTTGTCGTGAATTTGAGCAATCTTGGCAAGATGGTATCTATAATGAGGCATGCGACCGCGCACGTGCAGCTCATGGGCTACCTCCCCTTGAACCACATCATCCACAAATCGCTTGCTAACCCGTCAATGACCCAGAGTTTTTCTGGGTTATCTCTTGATTCATTGTTAAATCAAACAATTGCTTCCCTGCAAATATCGTCCTTTCAAATAAATTAGATCAATTCATTCATAACTTGCATCGCCAGTTCAAACGAATATAGGCGCGATTGATGATCAAAAATTTGCCCATTCACCATGATTTCATCCGCTTGTGTTTGCCGTAAAATTGTTTCTAACCCATGTCGAACTTTGGATTTATCCCCAACCAATGACATCCCAAGTGCTTGCTGAACACCATATTCTTCAGCTGGAGACCAAATATTAGCCATGTTTTCAACGGGTGGTGGTAATTGGGAGGTCTGCCCACGACGCAGCATAACAAAAGCTTGCTGCATCGAGGTAAATAAGAATTCGGCCTCACGCTGTGTATCTGCCGCAATGATATTAATACACACCATCGCATAAGGTTTTGCTAGCCTTGCCGATGGCTGGAAATTAGTGCGGTAAACCTCTAATGCTTGCAATAGCAAATCAGGGGCAAAATGGGAGGCAAATGCAAAAGGTAAGCCTAATTTTGCAGCAAGTGTCGCGCTATAAAGGCTTGATCCTAATAACCAAACAGGGATTTTTTCACCAAAACCAGGAACAGGGCGAACTCCTGGGTCAGGATTAGTCGCATCAAACCAATTGACTATCTGGGCAATATCTTGTGGGAAACTGTCAAGATCCGTGCTCATATGGCGGCGCAGAGCCTGCATCGTTTGCTGGTTACTCCCTGGTGCACGCCCTATCCCTAAATCAATACGTTCTGGGTAGAGTGTATTAAGCGTACCAAACTGCTCGGCAATCACTAAAGGTGAATGATTCGGTAGCATGATTCCTCCCGAACCTAACCGTAACAATTGCGTATTCGCAGCTAAATAGCCAATGAGTACCGATGTCGCTGCACTGGCAATCCCAGTCATATTATGGTGCTCAGCAAGCCAATAACGATGATACCCCAGTTTTTCTGCTAATTTAGCAAGGTCAAGAGAATGGGAAAAAGCCTCTTTTGCCGTTGATCCTTCAGTTATTGGAGCAAGATCGAGCAAAGAAAGAGGAATTTTTTTATCTGACATATACGCTCACTTTGTTAGGATTATGGTGATATTGAACCTAACTTACCATCCTAGTCTATTGCGTCCTTAGCCTCCACAATAGAAATCCTCATTAGCACAACTGGAATAAAAATGTAAACTTTAGTCTACTAACCCACTGTTTTTACTAAATTATGAATTAAGCATGCACAAAAAGTGCAGTAATTATGAAGCTTCAGTCAAGGGAGGTAAAAGCGATTGAGCTACGAAAAATTTTCGTGAATGATGGTTTCATCAACCAGATGAGGAAATTGAAATGAAAAAATTAAATGCAGGTTTATTCGCTTTAGCGTTAATGTCAGTGGGTTTTGCAGCAACCGCAGCGAATATGGGCAATGGTGGGAATAACAACATGCAACGCCCACATATGGGTAATCATCATAATATGGTGTACAGCGTAGCTGAACAAACCACGACGCCAAATGAAACAGTGAAAAAATTGGCGAATAATGCGCCTAAAATTGAAGATGGCAAACGCTATGTTGTAAAAGTTACTGTAATGGAAGTCCCTGAATTTACTATGAATAACACACCTGTGCCAAAACCTGCTAACGCCCCCACAGCGCAGTAAAGGGTAATATTGATTAACCTTGTTAATGGTATCGGTAAAACCTTTTTTATTGATAAGCATAACCAAATAGCATAATCAATAAGATACCGATATGCTGAAAGGACAATAAAGAGTTCTATATATCCTACGATTGCCTCTGTTTATCAGGGGCTTTTTTTTGTAGTTCCTCTTAAATACTGTCCCCTCACTAGTAATAATACCTAACAACAGCTAATCTTATTTTAAGTGGAACGTTTTTTCTGCTTATTTCCTTATTTAGATATTTAGTTTTCCATTTAAACGCAGGAGCTTATCATGGGCTATTATGAATTGAAAAAATCCACGAAAGATGTGGCTCAGCCTTATTACTTTGTATTAAAAGCGGCTAATCATGAAATTATTGCCACCAGTGAGATGTATGCTTCTAAACAATCTGCACTAAAAGGCATCGCCTCCGTGCAAAAAAATGGGTCCTCTGAAACCATTAAAGACCTCACCGTATAATTCGTTTGCCCCTATATACCAATAGGGGCAATTTTTTATTAGATTAAGCGTAATAATGCCGTAACAGCAGCAGCAGACAATACAATAAGAATAAAGGGCTTTTTATACCAAGTAAGTACCCCTGCCACCAAAACGCCCAAAACCTTTGGCCAATCTGAAAATGCATCCCCAGCGAATAACGTCGAGGTCACTGCAACAGAAAATAAAATCACAATCGCAGCAGCAGAAAACAACACTTTACTATTTTCTGATAACACCACGCGCCCTTTAAGTAAGGCCCCTGAGGCTCGCATAAGGTATGTGCCAACAGCTAATATCATGATGCCTGTAAAAATTAACCACGGATTACCCATCATGATTATTTCCTTATATAAATAACTAAGCTCAATAGCGCCAATAAAACAGGGATACCAGCAGGTAAATAAGGAGTGGTTGCAACAGCAATCACCGCACCAATAATGGCGGTTAACCTCAATCGTTTATCTTTTAATGCGGGTAATGAAAGTGCTAAAATAATCGCAGGGAACATAGCATCCATACCGAATACGTGGGTGTCATCCATAAAACTGCCTAAAACCTCACCGATAATCACCCCAAGTGGCCAACAAAGTAAAATACCGATACCACACAGCCAAAAAGCAGCACGCTTCTCTTTTTCTGTTTCTTGAGCAAGACCAAAAACCACACTTTCATCGTTCATAATGTGGTAACCCAAAAGTGCCTTCTTTCCCTTCCCTGTTAAATCACCCACTGCAAAACTAAATGGAATATGACGTGAATTAACCAGCAAACCAGCTAAAGCAGCGGAAATAGGGCTTCCCCCCGTAAAGATTACCCCGATAAATAAAAACTCAGATGCTCCCGCAAGCACTAATATTGATAGTGTTAAAGGCACCCAAAAGTCAAACCCTTGAGAATGTGCCAATGCACCGTATGAAATTCCCACAATTAAGTCAGCAAAACACACAAGAGCGATGTTTTTCACTGTGCTATTATTCAGTGTGGAATTGAATGTTGAAGTTAGCATTTCCAATCCGTTCGATATAAAATACATTTGTTCATTATGATGATCATCACGGCGAAGTGCAATCTAAATAGGATATGAAAATTGAATTTACCCACACCACCCATTGACCTTATCGCAAAAGCCCTCGCTCGCGAACGGCAAAAAAGTGGGTTGTCGCTCTCTGAATTGTCACGCAAGGCAGGCATTGCCAAGTCCACCCTGTCACAACTGGAGTCGGGCAGCGGAAACCCAAGTATTGAAACATTGTGGGCACTTTGCGTTGCGTTAGATATCCCTTTTGCACGTTTAATTGAAGAAAAACAAGAGACTGTAACCGTAATACGCCACGGTGAAGCAATTCCTGTCAGCGCAGAACACGCCAATTATTTAGCCTTTTTATTATCATCAGCCCCAGATAACTCTCGTCGCGATATTTACACTGTGATTGCACAACCAGGACGTGACCGTGTGTCAGAACCGCATATGCGAGGTGTTAGTGAGCACATTATTATCACTGCTGGTAGGGCCTTAGTCGGCCCATTAGATAACCCTATTGAGTTAGCTGTTGGGGATTATATTCACTACCCTGGTGATGACCCCCACATTATGCGCGCATTAGAACCTAATACCATGGCAGTTATGATCATCGATAAACAAAACTAATCGCATAACCATCAATGCTGTTTTGCATTATGATTACACCAAAACAAATACGTTGGAGTTGTAACTATGTCCCACTATGATGAAATTGTTAAAAAAGTGAATTTACTGCTTGATGAAAATTCCGTTCACAATATGAACGAAATGCTTATGCAGCTTTCCCATGATGCAGAACTCAACCAAGAGCAACGCTTTGAGCAGCAACAGCGCTTAAGAGAGGCTATTTTTGTGCATCATGATGTATAAAGATTTCACCCTATACTGAAACTTAATGGCTAATCAGTATAGGGTGCCATGCTAATAGCAAAAAACACTATTTACGAGCTTATCGTATTTTTAAAAATCCGTTTGTTGCAAGTACGCCCATGCATATTGTGCGTGCAACTCAGCACCAGTGACCATTGTGTCTTCATCAATATTAAAGCAACCATGGTGATGTGCCCATTGCGTGTCTTTTTCCGCATTTCCTGTGCCTAACAACGCGAAACAACCTGGAATATTTTCAATATAGAAACTGAAATCTTCCCCACCTGGCGTTGGTCTTTCCGTGATTAAGGATTGCTCACCAAAGGCTTCAGAAATAATAGATTGTGCCAATAACGCACTACGTTCTTCATTGATCACAGGCAACGTTCCATAGATATAATCAACCTGAGCTGTAGCTCCGTAGATGGCGGCTGTATGTTCTGCATAACGGCGAATAGCGGCTTCAATGCGATCGCGTGTCGCAATATCAAAACAGCGAACAGTACCATCCAGTACCGCATTTTCCGCAATCACGTTAAAACGCGTACCGACATCCATTTTGCCAATTGTCACAACCGCAGAATCTAATGAAGATGTTTCACGGGAAACAATAGCTTGCAAATTCATCACAAAGGCCGATGCAACAACCGCCGCGTCAATTGTAGCTTCTGGCATAGAACCATGACCGCCACGGCCTTTGAACGTGACCTTTAATAGATCCGCGGAGGCAAAACTCCCCCCTACATTACAAGAAACCTTACCTGATGGCGTTGTCGTCCAGATGTGCATCCCAAATACGTTATCGACATTTTCAATAGCACCTTGCTTGATCATCGCCAGTGCACCTTGTGCAATCTCTTCCGCAGGTTGAAAAATCAAACGCACATTACCCGCAAGCTCGTCTTTAACCTCAACCAATGCTTTCGCTGCAGTTAATAACATCGCCGTGTGGGCATCATGGCCGCACGCATGCATTTTGCCTTCAATCGTCGACTTATATTCTAAAGAATCATTAAGTTCCAACACTGGCAGTGCATCTATATCCGCACGTAATGCGACGGTTTTACCTGGTTTTCCACCTTTAATTTCAGCAATCAGACCCGTTGGCTCTGTGAGACGATATTCGATACCGATTTTGTCTAGTTCTTCAGCAATTCGCTGTGTTGTACGCACTTCTTCGAATGGCAATTCAGGGTGAGCGTGTAGATCACGACGAAAAGCAATCATCTCTGATGTGTGTTTTTTGATTGCAGCTGTAATAATTGGACTGATCATTTTTCTACCTTTACCCTTTTCAATACTGTACTTTGGTGTTTTTCTTAATTATTAACATTCAATAAGTGACTTCACAGTGGCAAACATCACGTCAACGCCACGTGCAATTTGCGCGTAATCTGTCCATTCATCAGGGTGATGACTTAACCCATTACGACTAGGCACAAAAATCAATCCTGTTTGAGTGATCCCTGCAAAAATCATCGTGTCATGCCCTGCACCACTGACCATGGTTCTAAATTTTAAATTTTGTTCACTTGCATGCTGCTGCATTAAGCCAATGATTTCATTATTTAACTCAGTTGGTTGTACATAAAGTGGTTGAATAATCTCGCTATCAATGCCTGCTGACTCACTGGTTTTTTCTGTCAGTTCAATGATTTTCTCAATGATTTTACGCAAAGCAGTATCATTTTTTGAACGAATATCGACACTAAATACCACTTCACTTGGGATAACATTCGCGCCATTAGGGAGAACATTGAGCCGGCCAACTGTCGCAACCGTATTGTCCCCTGCGGTTTTTGCCAGTGCTGGGATTTTGCTGATAATCTGACTTGCGCACACTAAAGCATCCGCACGCATATTCATTGGGGTTGTTCCTGCATGGCCCGCTTTGCCAGTCAGCTTAATCTCTAACTGGCTAATACCCACTATGGTCTCTACAATCCCCACATCTTCACCCGCCTGCTCAAGCACAGGGCCTTGTTCAATATGCAGCTCAAGAAATGCTTTAACATTTTTTGGGTCTAATACCGCATCCGCTGCTTTGTCTGCATTAAACCCCGCTGCAGCCATGCGTTCTGCAGCGCTGACGCCTTGCCTATCTTTAAGTTGATAGAGCTCTTTAGTGCCGATTAAACCCGTGATCACACTGGATGCCATCAAACCACGGCCGAAGCTGGTGCCTTCTTCTTCCACTAGTGCGATCACTTCGAGTGGGTATTTTGGTGTTAAATTTTGTTCCCGAATACGCGCAACCACATCCAGTCCAGTCACTATCCCCGCAGGGCCATCAAACGCGCCACCATGGGGAACAGAGTCAAAATGTGAGCCAATAATCACCGCAGGCAAATCCGCTTGCAGCCCTTCTAGACGACCATAAATGTTGCCAATTGCATCTTCACGAACTTGTAAACCAAGCGCCACCATTTGCTGTTTTAAATATTGGCGGGCCTGTTTATCTTGCTCACTATAGCTCATACGCGTTGTGCCTTGGCCTGGCGTCGCGGTGTATTCTGCCAATTGTTCTAAATGACGTTGAATTCGAGATGTACTTGTTTCCATAATTATTTACCCTGCAACTGGAACAATGTAAGCGACCATAATACCCGCTAAGACAACAGACACCATAGTGACGGAAATGAAACCACCGACTAACATTGGTCCTAACATATGGCTAGTGAGAATTTGACGCTCTTTTTCGTCTTTTGTTAGTGCGTTAATCGCTTCGTTAGTAATGATGTAATCCGCTGGAAAGCCATACAGGGCAGTTAATGCCACCGCAAAAGCCATCTCTTTAGTGACACCCAACATTTTGCCAACTATCCATGACGCGAGGTACATTCCAATAACGGCGGCACTAATTAACACCACCATTGGATAAACAAGGCGCAATAACATATCTGGTGTTGCATGGTTTAAAGTATCAAAGATAAATAACATCAATGCCATGATAGCAAAACCAAACCCATTGGCTTTTTGCAGAGGTTGCCTTTCTAAGAAACCTAATGAAGATGCAATAACTCCAAATAATAAGCACAGCACGAATGGGCTGATATTCACGTAAGGTGCAGCATAAGATGATGCTAAGTAGGCCAAATACCCTACCGCTGCCAAACGTAAAAATTTGAAATAACTCGTGTTATAGTGATTAGGGATTTTTTTAAACATACGCGGCATTTCGTCTTCCGATACCACGGTTTTCACTTCGACCTCTTTGGCACCCTCTACAGAAAGTGTTTCTTCCCACTGCCCACTACGGTATTTTTCCAGTACGCGACGCCCTTCTTTTTTCAGCATCACTGCCGTCAGCGGATAACCCGCAAACCCTTGCATAACATAGATTAATATTGCAAAAACGGAGAGATCTACTAGCCCTGCTTCCGCAGCACCTTTTGACATAATCAATGAAGAAACAATACCACCTACCAATGGTGGAACAGCAACTAATACCGTATTCATATCAAACAAGGCAACACCGATAATAAAGGTGAGAAAAATAATGCCTAGAATACCCGCCAATGAAATAAGAATGGTTTTCCATTGGCGTAATAATTCTTTCAGGGACAATAAAGTGCCCATATTGGTAATTAATAAGTACATTAGGGAGACAGCAACAACCTGTGGAATACCCGCAATACTAACGATATCTTTCGGGAAGATTGTCCAATACCCTAATAGAAACAATACTGCGCACACGAAAACGGAAGGGATCCAGGCTTTGGTGCGTACCGCTATCGCATCCCCGATATATAATATTCCGACTATCAAAAACAGAGCTAACATCTGCGACATAACTTTTTCCCCGCGTATATCTTTTTATTTGTTTGTTTTTTTAGTATTAGAAGCCATTAATATTAGTTAATTACTAATTTACAGCTTATTTATGAATGATAAACCATCAATATAAAGAGCATTTCGCTGCAAACATACAATTTCGCAACAAAATTCATCATAACATTGAAAATACAGATGTATAGATAACTGAACAAGATTAAATCAGGTAGGAATAATGGCAATAAACTTATTAGACAGTGAATTATTACACTTAAAAGCATTTAGACATAAATATTCTTTTATTACCGAGGCGATTCAGTAGCGTAAAACATCAACACAGACTTAATTGAGAATCAGATTCACTTTCGTTTATTTTTTAGCCTTTTAAATTATATTCTATTGCAAAAGGATCAAATTTCAATAATTCACACAATCCATGGCGGAAAAACAAAATAAACACGACCAATTTTTACATTTAAATAAAATATTATACTTAATTTTATCGTTAACTATTTTCTCTACAATTAGGACAAATAAAGGCAGATAACCCTTTATCAATGTATAGAATTATTGACAGCAAAAATAAAAAACCCATAAATCACAATTTATGGGCCATTATAAAAACAGATTTAGTTATTAGATTGCTGCTCAGTCATCATTTTAACCGATTTAATTTTACGGTTATTCTCAAAGCCTGGCTGAGGAACTTTTATAAAGAACGTCAGAATTCCTGCAAAGATATACAACCCAGTATATGCCCAAACAACCCCGACAATATCGAAGAAAGGCAATACCAAGCTCGCAATCGCTGGGGCAGCAAAGTTACTTAAACCCGCAGATAAATTATAAATCGAAACGGCTGCGCCCTTATGGTGTGGTTCAATACTTGGGAATACCGCAGTCATTGGCACAAAGGCCGCAACAAAAATACCCAGTAAAATGGCTGGGATCAGGGCAATCGCAAAATTGTGCCCAAAGTAAACAGGTAAATAATAAAACAGCAAGCTTGAAACAGCCATACCTAAACAACCAAACCACCTGACTTGGCGGATCCAGCCGATATGTTCCCCAACAATGCCCCAAAAAATATTGGTAAAAATAGTCACAAAGAAGAACACAGCCCAAATTTGTAGCCACTCAGAAATAGTAAAGCCTAAGCGGTCAACAAATAGCAATGGCATGATAATCGCAAAGCCAAATAACGAAATCGTATTGATGATGCGGATCAAGCTCGCCATAAAAATATTTTTATTGGTAAATAAGATTGTCGCTGCTCGGGATAACTCCGCCATTTTGTCTTTCATTGGCAAATCCACTTTCGAGCGGTCAACAGGGATATTACGCAAACTAAAGTAAGCAATTATACCGCCGATTGCCACCCAACCTATCGCCATCCAAAGTGTACCTGTTTCCCCCATCATCGGGATTGAGAAACTGGGTAAATAGCTGCCGATGACACCAATTCCCACTGAGTACATCGCCCAGAACCAGCCCGTTGCAGCCGCGAGGTGAGCACGAGGAATAACCTGCACCAACATCATCATAAAGGAATAAATAAATAGCGGGTAAGCCAACCCACGGATACCATAAAACAGCAACATCATGCTGTAGCTTTTCATACCTAAGCCAAAAGCCATAAACAGTGCATGCATGACAATCCACAAAACAAAACCGATCATCATGGCTTTTAATGGTGTGATAATTTCAGCAACCACACCCGATGCCCATGCGGCTACTGCAGCCATCAAGCCATAAACGGTGAACACCATTGCTGATTGTGTCGGCGTAAAACCTAAGTCAGTAATATGTTTCGATAAAAAAGCCATTTCAAATCCATCACCACTCATAAAAATAGCGATGGCGATAAAACCCCAGAACAAATGCTTAGGTAAACCAAGCCAATACTGCTGTTGTTCCATTGCAGTTTCCTCATTTTATGTTGTTGTTTTAATTAATTGCGAAGCGCGAGCGATAAAAGCGGTAGGTAGGGAATACCGCCTTTTCGGCCTATTGCGGCATAAGTTCTCTTGCTTGTTTTTGTTGCTGATACAATAAACGGAATACCTCAAGCCGTTGGTTAAGTACCTGTTGATTAAGAGATTGCGGCAAATAGGTGTTAAGAATGTCAGGTTTTTGACACACCTTATCCACATCGCCCCCGTCAGCTAACCATGCAAGGCGTGCAGCACCTAAAGCCCCTGAAGAACTTGCAGGGTGTGTAACGATAGGCACATTAATCACATCTGCAATGAGTTGTGCCCAAATTGGGCTGCGAGCCCCACCCCCTGTTAAGCTACAACGCGGCATTTTTGTCCCTGTTTGTTGTAATACATCCATGCCATCCGCTAAGGCAAAAGTTACCCCTTCAATCACGGCGTAACCCAACTCTGCTCGTGTTGTTTCATTGCGCAGAGCAAAAAAGGAACCTGTGGCATAAGGGTCATTGTGCGGTGTTCTTTCCCCTGAAAGATAAGGCAAAAATATCGGCGCGCGTTTTTTCTGCTCATCCGTTAATTGACCAACCTCGTCCATCAGTTGGTTTTCCGTCGTTGACAATAACTGGCAGGCCCAACGCAAGCAGTTTGCGGCACTTAACATCACACTCATTTGGTGCCAACGGTTTGGCAAGGCATGGGC
Source organism: Providencia sp. PROV129 (assembly GCF_028482245.1). Lineage (NCBI taxonomy): Bacteria > Pseudomonadati > Pseudomonadota > Gammaproteobacteria > Enterobacterales > Morganellaceae > Providencia > Providencia sp. PROV129. The sequence goes on along the minus strand of NZ_JAMPQD010000005.1, from coordinate 238,614 downwards.
AAAGGCGTGAACACCATGTTGAGGGTCGGCTTGTAGCTGGTTATTCACCACAAAAATCACCCCTGAAGTGCCAAGGGAAATCAGAGCATCTCCTTCATTAATCGCCCCGACACCTACCGCAGAAGCCGCATTATCACCACCGCCACCCGCGATAATTACATCTGCACTCAGCCCCCAATGTGAAGCTAAGTCAGCACGCAAGACACCACTTTTTTCAGCCCCTTCGACCAAAGATGGCATCTGTTCACGGGTTAAATTTGTGGCTGCTAACAATTCATCAGACCAATCACGTTTAGCGACATCAAGCCACAGTGTGCCTGACGCATCCGACATTTCACTGAGAAATTGCCCCGTCATCTTCCAGCGCAAGTAGTCCTTCGGTAACAACACTTTGCTAATTTTACTGAAAACCTGAGGCTCATGTCGCGCCACCCACAAGAGCTTCGGCGCAGTGAAACCAGGCATCACCAAGTTCGCCCCAACGGTCAGGAATTCTGGGTGCTGCTCCATCAACCACTCGCACTCTTTGGCACTACGAGTGTCATTCCATAAGATGCAATCACGTAGCACCTTGTTGTGCTTATCCAATAAAACGGCGCCATGCATTTGCCCCGATAAGCCAATCCCTTTGACTGCCGCCCACGCTTCTGGTGCTTTTTGTTTTAACGTTGCCACGACTGCATTTGTTGCCTCCCACCAGCTATCTGGGGATTGCTCCGCCCATTGAGGGTGAGGCCGTTGCACCGTCAGCGCCATATGGCTTGATGCAACAATTTCCCCTTGGCTGTTAATCAAAACCGCTTTGAGCTCAGAGGTGCCAAGGTCAATTCCAAGGTACATTGCCTTTCTCCTTACAGCGATTGCTGCGGTGATTTTAGCCAAGTGTTGATATTGGCGACCGTTTTACGTATGAGTTCATGGAATTCAGGTGAATGCGCAAGGGAACCAAAAAGCATTTCGCTCGAGACAAATTGCGTTAATGCATCTGGTGAGTTCATCATTTTTTGGTAATATTCCTCATCTAACACACCATCTTGGTATTCATAAGGCAACTCACCTTTTGCCCAGCGTTGCAAGTAAACAAAAAAGAGCGCGGGCAATACCGCCGTTGCCGCGGGCACTTGGTTACGTTGGTAACATTCTTGCAGTGTCGGTGTAATGAACCCAGGAATTTTCGATAAGCCATCAGCGGCAACACGTTGATTAGTGTCTTTAATATAAGGATTACTAAAGCGCTCGAGTACCACATCACGGTACTGTTCTAAATCCAGCGGGCTTGGCGTCAATGAAGGGATTACGTCTTGAGTGACGTAATTCCAGGCCATTTGTTTGATTGGCAATTCACGCGTGCTGTCGTCGATAAAATTCAAGCCGATTAGTGTCCCTGCCCAAGCAATACAGCTGTGACTTGCATTCAGGATTCGAATTTTAGCTTCTTCCCACGGCAGTACAGACTCCACCATTTCGACATCCACATTTTCCAATGCAGGCCGTCCGTTAATGAAATCATCTTCAATTACCCACTGAATAAAAGCCTCACCCATGACGGGTGCTTTATCGTCCCAGTTAGTGTGCTGTTTCACGCGTTCTGCTACATCAGGAGTTGGGCGAGGCGTTATTCTATCCACCATGGTATTTGGTGAACGAGTATGGTCTTTCACCCATTGGTAGAGGTCATTTTCGCCTTTTAATTGTAAGAACGATAAAAAACCATGGCGAAAACGTTCACCATTATGACGTAAGTTATCACAGTTTAATAAGGTGACTGGCTCGCCGTGGGCTGTAAGCCGTGCACGCAGGATCTCAGTTAATGCCCCATAAATTGTGATCATTTTTCCCGATAAATCTGCTTGGATATCGGGTTGCTGGACATCTAACTCATGTTGAGGGGTTAAATAATAACCTGCTTCGGTTACCGTAAAAGCGATTACGCGAGTGGCTTTATCACGGCCTTGTTCAACAAGTTGGCTTAAATTTTCATCCCAATACAGGATTTTGCGCACTGACGTGATTTTTTCATAGTGACGCTCACCTTCTGGCGAAACAGTTTCAAGGGTGTATTCGCCATTTTGCTTCGCTAAGTTATCAAGCAATGCATTTGCGTCATTACGAATATTACCTAGCGCAATAGACCAGCTGTCATCGCCCTGTGCAATTAAGCGGTGTAAATACCAAGCTTGGTGAGCACGATGGAATGATCCAGCACCAATGTGCATCCATACGGATTTCTGCTTTAGCATTGTGACTCCTTAACTTAAAAGTAAATATTTGCCATTTTTATGGGCATCTGCCCGTTTGTTATATTTTAGTTTCAATCTACCAATAATTACTGCGATAATGGTCACAGTAATAACTTTTGCCCTTTTAATAAGCAATTGCCCAGAATTACAATGATGAAAAAAGGCAGGAGACCGTCCATGCAGAAAGAATTAAAAAAAATGGAACAAGCCGCGAGAGCCGCGTGGCTGTATTTTGTGGCAGGTAAAACGCAACAAGAAATTGCACAGGAATTGGGGCTATCACGCCAAGTCGCTCAGCGACTGATCTCTTTAGCTAAAGAGCAAGGTATGGTGCATGTGCAAATCACCCACCCTGTTACTGAATGCTTACGGCTGGCCAATGAGATACAGCAAAAATACCATCTCACCCATTGTTATGTAGTACCTTCAGGGCAACTTGATACCGATGCCACGTTGGATATGATCGCCGTTGCGGGCGCAGAATTAATGGAACAATTAATTGAGCAGGATAAACCCCAAGTTATCGGTATCGGTTCAGGTAGAACATTACGCAGCATTATAGATGCACTGCCTTACCTTGAGCTGCCTCAACACCAATGCGTCTCATTAATTGGCGCAATTGCCCGCGATAGCTCTGCAACACGTTACGATATTCCCTTACGTTTTGCAGAAAAACTGCAATGTCGCCACTATATTCTCCCTGCGCCGTTGTATGCGGACAGCCCAGAAGACAAGGCCATGTGGTGCCAACACCGCGTCTATAAAGAAGTCACTGAAAAAGGTTTAAATGCTGATATTACCTTTATTGGTATTGGAGAGGTGGGAAAGAATTGCCCACTAAATTCAGAAGGGTTTGTCACTGATGAGCAACTAGAAATGTTACTGGAAAAAGGTGTCGCGGGAGAACTCTTAGGCCACTTTATTAAAGCCAACGGTGAGCGTTTAGCCACCAGCTTAGATGACACACACACGAGTGTGCCACTATTTTCCCCTCCCATACACCCAGTGATTGCTTTTGCTGGAGGATCACATAAAACGCAAGCGATTCAAGCCGTCCTCAATGGCGGTTGGATAACGGGTTTAGTCACTGATGAAGCCACGGCTCAACATTTGTTAGCGAATGATTAGTCCAAATATTCAAGCGGCAATAATGTCGCTTGAATATTTTATTGCTCAAACTTATCCTTGAGCCAGCCAGTTATGGCATAGCACGCCAAGCAAAGTAAAGATCAACGCGCCAATCACATGAATAGCGATAGTGCTAATCGCAAAGCCCAATTTCCCTTCTTGGATGAGCACTAACACTTCTAATGAAAAGGTCGAAAAGGTGGTAAAGGCACCGCAAAAGCCTGTCACAATAAAGAGCTTATACGCGGGACTGATATTAGCACTGGCAAAATAGGAAATGGCAAAGCCGATGACGAAGCCACCAACAAGGTTAACCGCAACGGTACCAAGGGGAATATTCGGATAGAGGTGGTTCATTTTCAGGCTAACAAACCACCGAAGCCAGCCACCAAGAACAGAACCAATCGCAATTGCAAATAAAGAGGCGTACATAGAAACTTCCCATAAAGCGTTAGGAGGGATAAATGAAAGGAAAGTCTCCCAATTATACTCTAAATAATTCGAGTTACATGTAGGTAACAAGCTAAGTAACTTAAAGTATGACGAGTATCGGTCATTTATGCCCTAAATTCAGGGCACATAAACCTACGTACCCCGTCGAATGAACAGGTTAACGTAGGCATCATTAGCCCAACAGGGCGGTTTCTTAACAGCAGGAGGAATGCCATCTCCCTAAATAATCACCTTAAAATAATAAGGCAACTAATTAGGAGATGTAAACCTATTTTATAACATGCGAGATCCATCCCCTAAATAGTTCAAATTGCAGCTAGGCGTCAAACGAAGGTATCCTTAGGAGCATACACAAGTATGTGACTAAGGTAACTGAGTGCAGCCAACAACCCTGCGGTTTGAATAACATGCAGGATCCATCCCCTAAATAGTTCAAATTGCAGCTAGGCGTCAAACGAAGGTATCCTTAGGAGCATACACAAGTATGTGACTAAGGTAACTAAGTGCAGACAACAACGCTGCGGTTTGAAATATGACGGGGATTATGACTAGCTATTGGGACATTTTTAAAATCGTCCGCACATTACTCGCACTGGTTGCGATAATATCAATCGCCCCTGTGCGCAGTGCGCCCATAATCGCCATAGATTTGGACGATTCAGAGGCAATCGCAATCACACAGGGAATTTTTCTCAGCTCATCAATACTCAAACCTATCACGCGATCATTCATGACGGTATCCACATGCTGCCCTTGTGCATTGAAAAAATCATATCCTGCAATATCACCGATTACGCCTTGGTTTAAACTTGCATCCACGATTTCGCGGGGCGTAAACCAGCCCAGTTTGACCATATAACTATCTTCATTCATATCGCCTATACCGATTAAGGCAATATCCGCTTTACGAGCACGGTCTAGGGTTTCTTTTATGGTGCCATTTTTCATAAAAGCTTGTTTAAGTTCGTTATTTTCCACATACGCTGGGGCGTATAATGTTTCACTGGTTCCCCCAAATTTTTTAGCAAGGCGGCGGCTGATATGGTCGGCGTTTATCGAATCGCCAGGACGATGCGTACCGCCAATACCACAAATAAACCGGCAATCTTTTTCAGGTACGGCACCGCCACTATCGGCAACAACCGCCACATTACGCCCTTGCCCCACCGTGACAATCATATTATCTCGCAGTGTGGTTGATAAATAATTCGCAACCAATGTCCCCACCTGATTACGCTGTTGTTCTTCATCTGGGTGATCTAACGCAATCAACGCGCGGGAAATAGGAAAACGAGAGAGTAACTGTTGCTCAAGCTGGGTACTAAAAATTGGGTGATAGCGAACATTAATTTCAACAATCCCCTCTTCTTTTGCACGCTTTAATAAGCGCCCCACCTTAATTCGCGATATTCCAAACTTATTGGCGATCTCTTCCTGTGTAATTTCATCGCGATAATACGCAATCGCAATTTCAGTCAGTAGCTCGATATCGGAAGATGCTTGTGATCTATCCATAAGGTAGTGGTTTCCTCTCAATTGGTGTTAATCGCGACAAGGATAATACGATTTTAGTATAGCGTTTCTAGTGACAATTAATAAGTGAGTTGTCAAAGACAGTGGATATAAAGCAATGTTTTCGACTCTATATCCACTAAAAAAATAGAATAAACTGTTATGCGCTGGCTAAAGTGCCATGTTTTTCAACGCTTTGGGCAAGTTGGCAAAGTAATAAACAGCAAGATGTGGCCCCTGCATCTAATACCCCACGCGAACGTTCCCCTAACCGACTCGCGCGTCCAATTTTTGCCACTAAGTCTAATGTTGAATCACGTCCTGCAATAGCCGCAGTTTGCATTGCATCTAGCGCTTGCTTGAAATCCTTACCTGCATTGGTTGCAGATTCAAACGCATTAATTGCAGGGATCAGTGTATCCATTAAGCATTTATCCCCCACGTTTGCGCTACTAATGTCTTGCAACTCCGATAAGCCGTTTTGTAGCATCGCCAGGAAATCTTGCTGTGAAAGCTCACTTTTACCTGAAATACTGTCAGACATCCCCATAAAGAAGCTGCCGTACAGTGGCCCCATCGAACCACCGATACCTTCCATTAGCGCATCCGAGATCTCTTCAAAACCTTCACTGAGGGATAATTCACGGCCTTCAATCGCTTTAGCGCATAGGTTGAAACCTTTCGCCATATTAATACCGTGGTCACCATCGCCAATTGCACCATCGATTTCACTGAGGTATTCACGGTTAGACACAATGATGTGGACTAAATCCAGCGTTATTTCATTACCACGTTCCGTTGAGATAACTTGCATAATGAGCTCCTTTACTTAACCTGTGTTAAACCTAATGAATACGCAGGGACATCCATCAATGTCTTTAATTCTTCATCCACTTTCATTAATGTCAGTGTGACGCCCATCATTTCGAGTGAGGTAAAATAATTGCCCACATAGTTACGCACGATACGAACGCCTTTCTCACGTAATAATTTTTCGACTTCAGCGTAATAGATGTACAACTCCATCACTGGGGTCGCACCTAACCCAGAAACCAATACAACAACCTCATCCCCTTGTTTTGCCTGCATATCGGTTAAAATTGGCGCTAACATCGTTTGTGCCATTTGCGCCGCTGATTGGATTGGCATAATTTCAATGCCTGGTTCGCCATGGTGACCGATGCCAAGCTCCATCATACCATCTTCGATATGGAAATTCGGGTGCCCCACCGCCGGAATTGTGCAAGACGTCAAACCAACACCAATTGAGTGGCAATTATTAATGGCTTTTTGTGCCGCATTAATCACCCCATCAAGGTCATAACCTTTACTTGCCGCCGCCGAGCCAACTTTCCACATTAAAATTTCACCCGCAACACCACGGCGCTTCTCTTTTTCACTTGCGGGTGCAGAGGCAACATCGTCAGTCGCAACAACAGTTTTAATCTTCATGCCCGCTTTTTCGGCTTTTTTCATCGCCATTTTCACGTTCATGTTGTCGCCTGCGTAGTTACCATACAAACAGGCAACACCAGCACCACTATCTGCGGCTTTGAACGCATCTAAAAAAGCCCCTGCGGTTGGTGAAGAGAAAATCTCACCGATAGCCACCGCATCTAACATGTTTTCACCCACATAACCTAAAAATGCGGGCTCATGACCTGACCCTCCCCCAGTGACAATCCCAACTTTTCCTTGGATTGGCGCCTTCGGGTATTTCAGAACGCGGGCGTTATCGGTCTGCGCAAAATATTCAGGGTGCGCTTTTAAATAGCCTTGAATAGCGTCTTCAACAACTAGGTCAGGTTCATTAATGATTCTGTTCATAATTCCCTCTTTTACTTATTTTCTGGTGTTAGCTGCATTTTTGCTGACTGATCAAGAAGTTCTTGCGGTACGGTGATAAACCTCATCAATATCGCACTGAACAAATAAAGCCCTGAGAAAATCCAAATCACACCAAATGCCCCGACACTGCTAATAAATATCCCAACAAGTGCAGGACCAACGAAGGTACTGAGCCCCGCACCTAAATTCAGTACGGACATCGCAGCGCCTTTATTTTCAGGTGCGAGTGATGGCATGATGGCAGAGAGCGGTACGTAACCTGCAAGGCACGCCCCAAATAACCCAGCCGCTATCATCATCAGGGTATAGTTATGGCCGAAGTAATACGGCACGTAATAGAACATTAGGGTACAAAGCATACAACCGACGCATCCGAACCAAATCACAATATTGCGCCAACCAATACGATCACTGACGACACCGAAAATGAGGTTGAAGGCAATATTCACGGTCCAAAGTGCGGCATAGATATGTAACCATTCTGTGCGGGAAAAGCCAAAATCAGCAAGAAACATTGGCATGAAGATCACAAAACCGTAAGCCGCTGATGTATTTATGGTTCTAACAATTCCCCCTAAGCCAATTTTGGGGTTTTCAAATGCAATGGTGATCCCTTTAAACACATAGTTAAGCGACACTTTTTGTTTTGGTTGTTCGCCGCCCTCATGGTTTCGGTTAAGGGCAATCGCGATAAATGCCCCGATGGTGACAAAAATCAGCCCGCTCCATAACGTTGCCATTTCACCTAAAATCGGTAAGGCATAACTTGAATACATCACACCCAAGACACCTAACCCGCCACTGTAGACGAACCAGAAGATCCCCACGGCGGAACCCAATTTTTTAATAGGCGCTTCATACGCCACCCAAACTAAGAAACCGTATGCAAACATTGGGTAACCGAATCCACGTAATGCATAGGTTGGGATCATGATAGATAAGCTGTTACTTGGCAGGCCAATCGATAAGAAAATGACTGAACCAATCACAAACATCACAAACCCGAAAATCATCACTCGGCGAGCAGTATAAATTTCCGCTAAAACGCCAGACAACCACGCCGCAACCGCAGCAAAAAAACCATATACGCTGAACAGTAATGAAGATTGTTCAATACTCATTCCGCGGCTAATGATAAAAGGTGAAAGCCACCCTTGTTCGAGCCCTTCCCCCATCATGAAGATAAGAACACCAAAATAGCCAAGGAGCAACTTTGGCGAAAACCCCGTTACTTTAGACAGTTTATTGATTATCATATTGTTAACCTCAGTGCGTGTTCGCTGGGCTAGGACCTGAATAACAAGCCTTGGTAGGGTGACATTTATTCAGGTCCAATTTTTCTCATTATTGTTTTATTTGCTTGTGAACCCACGACAGCATTACAGGTTCGGGTCTAAGACCACCTTGATATGCGGGTCGCCCTTCGCCATCATGGAAAAACCTTCCGCAAATTTATCTAACGGTAAAATATCCGTTACCACACCTTTTGTCGGGAAATCACCATTGCCGATACCTTCGATAACCAATGGATAGCAATATGGGCCTAAGTGAGAACCTAATAAATCCAGTTCTTTACGGTCACTGATAATGCTCCAATCAACGGTAACAGGGTCTTTAAAGACTGAGAACTCAACGAATGTACCGAGTTTACGGATCATTTTGAGTCCCTGTTCAACAGATTTCGGTGCACCAGTCGCTTCAATGTAGATGTCGCAACCATACCCTTCCGTCATCCCTTTAATGATTTTGTCCACATCATCACGTTTAGGGTTCAGAACCATATCTGCGCCAAATTCTTTAGCGAGTTCTAATCGCTTATCGAATAAATCCAGTACCACTAATTTGCCTGCACCCGATTTTTTGATTGCACCAATCATGCCTAAACCAAGCGTTCCTGCGCCCGAAAGCACCACAACATCGCCCAGTTTCACATTCGCGCGTTGTACTGCATGCAATGAACAGGCATACGGCTCAATCAAAATTGCGTCTTCAATCGGCATATCCACAGGCACATGGTAGTTGATGGCTTCTTTAGTAAATTTCATATACTGGGCCATACCGCCATTGACATTATTCTGGAAACCATACAGGTCGTGTTTTTCACACATCCAATATTCACCCCGTTTACAGAAACGGCATTCCCAGCAAGGAACTATTTGCTCGGAGATTACGCGGTCACCTAATGCAAAACCTTCTACTTTTGAGCCAAAGCCAACAACGTGGCCGATAAATTCGTGCCCTGGGATCATGGGCGCTTTAATATAGGCAGGTTGCTCAGCATCTCCCCAAAAGCTTGGAGCTCCTTCAAACGCTTTCACATCACCAGCACAAATCCCGCACGCTTCGACGCGAACTAATATTTCTTCTTCACCAATTTTTGGAACATCGACAGTTTCTAAACGGTAATCTTTCGGTGCATAAGCCACTACCGCTTTCATTTTTTCTGGAATGCCTTCGCTCATCGTGGCTTTTGGATCACAGTGTTCACACATAGTTTTACCCTCGGCGGTTTGTTAAATGAACATAAGTTCAATGAATATACAAATTAACCATACCTTCTTTTAATCATCGATGCACATCACCAGATTCTCAAAGTGTGATTCAGAGCAAATATTCCTATAAAATCGACGTAAAATGATGACTTTGCGCTTTTTTAGCAAAAATAAGTGGATTTAAGGCCGTAGATCACAAAATAAAGCTTATTTAAACTAAAAACATATGTTCACCTATTGATTATTTGTTCATAAGATCCTATTTTCTAATCAGTACATTTGAATTGCAAATGAACTTTTGTTCAACCATAAGGATCTCAATCATGCTATCTATTGCCATTGGTGCAGACGACGCCGCATTTGAAATGAAAGATTTGATCAAACAACACCTCGCAGCGCTGAATATTCAAGTCACCGATTATTGTTTAAATACAGGGGTTAAGGATGAAATGTACCCAGATGTTGCCCATGCCGTTGCAACGGCTATTGCCCAAGGAAAACATCAGCGTGGGATACTCATTTGTGGAACAGGGATTGGAATGTCTATTGTTGCCAACAAAGTCACTGGCATTCGAGCCGCACTTTGCCACGATACCTACTCCGCAGAACGTGCCCAAAAAAGTAACGATGCGCAAATTATTACCTTTGGTGCTCGTGTCATTGGACCTGAACTCGCAAAAACTATCGTAGATACTTGGTTGGCTTCCCATTATGAAGGTGGTCGCTCTGCCCCAAAAGTGGCTCGCATCAGTGAATATGAAAATGGGGAACGTTAGTTTCACGTAGACAGTTTTTCAGGAGTGTTTTCATGTACACGCAGATACAAAATCCGTTAGCAAATGCCATCCGCTTTCTTTCCATTGATGCTGTGCAAAAGGCCAATTCAGGCCATCCTGGTGCGCCGATGGGAATGGCGGATATCGCCGAAGTGCTCTGGCGGGACTACTTACAGCATAATCCTGCCGACCCAACTTGGCCAAACCGTGACCGTTTTGTCCTATCAAATGGGCATGCTTCGATGCTGCTATATAGCCTTTTACACTTAACAGGCTACGATGTTTCTATTGAAGACTTAAAACAATTTAGACAGTTGCACTCAAAAACCCCTGGCCACCCTGAACTCGGCTATACCCCTGGTGTTGAAACGACGACAGGGCCACTCGGGCAAGGTATTGCCAACGCGGTTGGAATGGCCATTGCAGAAAAAACGCTCAGTGCGACATTTAACCGCTCAGGTTTCCCTGTTGTTGACCACTTTACTTATGTTTTTTTAGGTGATGGCTGTTTAATGGAGGGGATCTCCCACGAAGTGTGCTCTCTTGCTGGCACCTTGAAACTGAATAAACTCATCGCTTTTTATGATGATAACCAAATCTCTATTGATGGAGATACCAAAGGTTGGTTTACGGATAACACCGCTGAACGTTTTGAAGCTTATGGCTGGCATGTTATTCGCCGAATAGATGGCCATTCAAGGCCTGCTATCAAAGCCGCTATTGAGCAAGCTCGCCAACAAACAGATAAACCGACGCTAATCATTTGCCGTACGACCATCGGTTATGGTTCACCTAATAAAGCGGGAACCGCAAATTCACACGGCGCACCACTTGGTTCGGAAGAAATAGCCCTCACACGTCAACAGCTTGGATGGGAATATCCACCCTTTGAAATTCCTAGCGAAATTTATCAGTCATGGAATGCCATAGAGCGGGGTTCGGAGCAACAATTACAGTGGGAGCAAGCGATTAGAGAGTATGCAAAGCAATATCCAGAACTTGCTGAGCAACTTATTAAACGGTTATCCAACCAAACGCCACACGCGTTCACGTCTGTCATGGCAGATTACATTCAAAAATTGAATGATAACCCTGAAACAATCGCCACTCGTAAAGCATCGCAAAATACCCTCAATGTCATTGGCCCTGTTTTACCCGCATTAATCGGGGGATCTGCAGATTTAGCACCCAGCAATCTAACCTATTGGTCTGGATCAGTGCCGATTAATGAACAACCTGCGGGTAACTATATTCATTATGGTGTCCGGGAATTTGGCATGACCGCCATTGCTAACGGCATCGCATTACACGGCGGTTTTCGCCCTTATACCGCCACATTTTTGATGTTCTGCGAATACGCACAAAATGCCGTGCGAATGGCAGCATTGATGAAGTTACCCCAAGTACTTGTTTATACCCATGATTCTATTGGGCTAGGGGAAGATGGACCAACACATCAGCCAGTAGAGCAACTCGCCTCTTTACGTGCAACCCCGAATTTGTCGGTCTGGCGCCCTTGCTGCCAAGTGGAAACAGCGGTTGCTTGGCAACAAGCCATCACCAACCAACAAACACCAACTGCTTTGATCCTGTCACGGCAAAATTTACAACAACATTCCCGTACTCCCCAGCAATTAGCCCTTATTCAACGTGGGGGTTATATATTACGCAGTAATTGCCAAACCCCTGAACTGCTGCTTATTGCAACGGGCTCTGAAGTCACCTTAGCGGTTGAAGCTTGGCAATATCTCACCGAGCAAGGCTTCAAAGTGAACGTTATTTCCATGCCATCAACAGATACCTTTGATAAACAGCCCATGGACTATCAACAACATGTATTACCTAATCATGTTCGCAACCGCATTGCTATTGAAGCCAGTATCAGTGATTACTGGAGAAAATATGTCGGCCTTGATGGATTAGTTATGGGAATGAATAGTTTTGGCGAATCCGCACCTGCTGAGCAGTTATTTGATTATTTTGGCTTTACCCTGGAGAAACTTATTCAGCAATCTTTATCATTATTACAGCCTAAAGCGGTAATCAATCGCGACATTATTTAAATCTGTTATCCTACTTTGTAATTTATATTACAGGCCAAATAATAAAATCATTATTTGGCCCTTTTTAATGACTCTTATTAATAAGCGAATAACGTATATTCTCCGCATATTAAATTTAATCACTGAATGCTATACCCACCATCAATCACTAAATTATGCCCAGTGATCATATCGGAAGCATCGCTGGCTAAAAAGAGCGCACAGGCAGCAATTTCTGACGGTTCCGCAAAACGTCTCGCTGGAATTTTTTCTTTCATTTCATCACCTTTAGTCCCTTCCCACGCTTTTTTTCCCAACTCAGTTAAGACAATAGTCGGTGAAATTGCATTAGTTTGAATACCTTTAGGGCTCCATTCTAATGCCAAAACTTGGGTTAAACCAATAATAGCAGCCTTACTCGCACAGTAGGCTGCATGCTGATCCAACGCAATGACCCCAGCCTGTGATGCCATATTGATTATTTTACCTTTTCCTTGTGTAATCATGATATTACCTGCTGCTTGGCATACAAGGAAAGTACCTTTGAGATTGACATTCATGGTCAAATCCCAGTCCTGCTCACTTAAGCTTTCTGCGGGTGCCAATGCAACAATCCCCGCGCTATTAACCGCAATATCCAATGCACCATAATGCTTTACCACCTGCTCAACCATTTGCGATACAGAATCTGAATTTGTAATATCACATTGAATACCAATAGTATTTTTCATTCCATTAGCAACATCAATGACTTTATCTGACTTGTCCACCAAGGCAACTTTAGCACCTTTTTCCACATAGAGTTGTGCGATTGCCAGACCGATCCCCGCAGCGCCCCCCGTAATCAATGCAACGTTGCCATCAAGAGAGAATTGGGTATTAAAACCATTAAATTTTTTCATTTTAATTCCTTAACATCATGACGTGATATATAAAACTGGGAAATATAGATATTGAGTCTCTTTCAAAACCCTAATGACCTATAAACGTGTCGTTATTTAATTAAGATAATATATTATTATTTAAATGTTATGGCTATATCCATCATTTAAAATAAAGCGCCACATCCCATTATTTAAATAATAATAAAAGTCATAAGAACATATGTTCAAAATAAAATTTCATTTGATTATTTGTTATCTATTTTAAAATCATCCAATAATTTTTATTGCCTAAAATAACATCATATACACATAATAATCGTATTCAAACTGACCTTAAATAATCTGCCTTTACATAATGCAGTGTAAATTTCACAATAACTAGCGCATACTATTAGTTATATCTAAATTGATATCAGACAAAACTAACATGCTGATATCAGATAAAATGAAGAAATAGCTCTCATTCGCGTTAATCACGTGAATTGATTACATAGGTCATGGAAAAATGGAAAAAAACTGCTCACTACTGCAACTAAAGGATATTAGCTATTCGATTGATGGAAAAACTATTCTTGATAATGTGCAGATTAACCTACGTGCAGGTGAATTTAAATTAATCACGGGGCCATCAGGTTGCGGAAAAAGCACTTTATTAAAAATTGTGGCATCCCTAATTTCTCCAACTCAAGGAAATATCCTCTTTAACGGGCAAGACATTAATGCACTCTCTCCAGAGACCTACCGCCAGCAAGTGTCTTATTGCACCCAAACCCCCTCATTATTCGGGGCCACAGTGTATGACAATGTCGTTTTCCCTTACCAAATCAGAAAGCAGCCTTTTGATAAAACAAAAATTATCAGTGACTTACAGTATTTTTCATTACCTGAAACCATCCTTGAAAAAGGAATTAATGAGCTTTCTGGGGGCGAAAAACAGCGCATTTCATTAATTCGAAATTTACAGTTTCTTCCCCAAATTTTATTGTTAGATGAAATTACGAGTGCCCTAGATGAAGAAAATAAAGTGAAGGTGAATGAGTTAATTCACAAACTGGCTATAGAAAAAGGTATTGGAGTTTTATGGGTTACTCACGACCAAGATGAAATTGCCCATGCAAATGAAGTCATCACCCTTCCCGTTTATCTGGCTAAATAATAGGATATCATCGTGCATCAGCCTACCATTTCCAATGAGTCGCTCACTTTTTCTATCATGTTAGTCTTAGTGGCGATTTTTATTAGTCACAAAGAAAAGCTTTCTTTGGAAAAAGATATTATTTGGAGTACTTGTCGCGCTATTGTTCAATTATTGATAGCTGGTTATATTTTAAAATATATTTTTAACGTTGATCATGAACTTCTCACTGTAGCGTTGGTGCTATTTATTTGTGTCAATGCTGCGTGGAATGCCAAAAAACGTAGTAAGTATTTAGATAAAATCTATCTCACAGCCTTCGTTGCTATTACCTCAGGTACTTTCCTCACTCTACTGGTTTTAATTCTCACTAAAGCCATTGCGTTTACACCAATGCAAGTCATACCGATTACAGGGATGATTGCAGGAAATGCGATGATAGCCGTCGGGCTCTGCTTTAATAATTTAGGGCAACGATTTGCCAGCCAACAGCAGCAAATTCAAGAAATGTTAAGCCTTGGAGCAACCCCTAAAGTAGCTTCTGCATCAATCATTCGGGAAAGTATTCGCGCCTCGTTAATCCCCACGGTTGATTCGGCAAAGACTGTTGGTATTGTTAGCCTACCAGGAATGATGTCTGGATTGATTTTTGCAGGGGTCGACCCACTACAAGCCGTAAAATACCAAATTATGGTAACCTTTATGTTATTAGCCACCGCGAGTCTTTCGACAATATTAGCAGGCTATATGACCTATATTAAATTTTATAATCAACGTCATCAGTTATTGGTTGAAACTTTAAATAAATAACCCTCAGAGCCTTGTGTTGCCTGTTTTACCACAGGTAACACTTAATTTATATTTTGCATTTATCTTATACCTACAGGTAATACTTCAATCAATTGTGCCTGACTATTTCCATCATCAATCAATTTGAAAATATGATTGAGCATTGTGGGTACGTCCTGTTTTACCATCTCAATATCATTACCTAGCAACGCGACAAATGGATCCCAGTCAAAGCATCCCAAATTAGGTTGATTTTCACCTGTATACCCTTGTGTTCCTAACCAACGCATTACCCCTTCTAATGAAATAGTGGAGTTAATAAATAGGCCACCTTGGGCTATTTTTTGCAGATTTTCACTGCGTTTCTTAATAAAACTGGACAATGCTTTTTCTGCTTTTTCAGGCGCATAGCCGCACGCTAAAATATTTTCATTTGGAACCGTAATACCCATTTCATTATGAGCATCAATGAATCCGCGTATACGTTCACGTGTATTATGGTCATGTTCACGCCCACCAATAAAAATTAGCGGCTGGTTTAATACTTGACTACGGCTTTTTTTACTTAAAATACGCTGAGTGAGTTTTTTTGCACCAAGGTAATTATCTGAAATCACTGATGCTGCTAATGTGCCTGGTAGATCTAAATTTAGTGTCGGTACGCCAGAAGATTGACAAATTTGTGTGATTTTATCTGGGTTCGTTGCCCCTGTCGAAATCAGCCAGTCCACCTGATAAGATAACATGGTACGTGCAGCTTCTATCTCCAATTTAGGATCACGGCGCGTACAGGTAATAATCGGAAACAGCCCCCTTTCTCGTGCCATTTCTTCAAAATGTTCCACTATAGAACCAAAGTACCGGTTATCATATTTTGGCACCAGCATACCAATGATTTTTGATTTATTGCTGCGTAGTAAGCTAGCTTGTTTATTAACTGAGTAATTTTGCTCCTGCGCAATGCGCATCACTTTTTCAGCCAATTGCGCACTAATACGCCTTTTTTGCCAATTTCCATTGAGCACAGCACTCACAGCACTCGCTGAAACACCCGCCAATTCCGCAAGGTCATAGATCGTTGTTTTCTTATTTTGTCTGATCTTTGTCACAGATTCATATCTCCATTTTTTCCTAGCTTGACACCAAAGTAAAAAAGTCGCAATACTGCTCCATCGATTGAGCAATATTGAAATTGATGAAGCATGAGTTGGTATAATGAAAAAGACTTAATATCAATCCATCCTATGCAGCCACCTTAACCATTCCCGTGACTCATTGTCATCTCATTGATTTCATTATTTTTCACTTACTTTTCCGCTAAAATCCGATTGGAGTAAATCATTATGGCTATTTCCATTGAAAACAAAGTCGCAGCAATTACGGGCGCAGCATCTGGCATTGGTCTTGAATGTGCTCGCACGCTGATCAATGCAGGTGTCAAAGTGGTTCTAATTGACCGTGCTGAAGATAGATTAAATCAACTTGTTGCTGAACTAGGCGAAAATGCGATCCCTCTAGTCATTGATTTAATGAACACAAAACAAGTCGATGGCATGCTAGATGCAATCCTCGCTAAAGCAGGCCGTTTAGATATTTTTCATGCAAATGCAGGTGCTTATATTGGTGGCCCTGTGGCAGAAGGCGATCCAGATGTTTGGGATAAAGTTTTAAATCTCAATATTAATGCTGCCTTCCGTAGTGTTCGTGCCGTTTTACCTCATTTTATTGCCCAAAAATCTGGCGATGTATTATTTACCAGCTCAATCGCAGGCGTTGTGCCCGTTATTTGGGAACCCATTTACACCGCGTCTAAATTTGCGGTTCAAGCTTTTGTTCACTCAACTCGCCGCCAAGTTTCAGAACACGGGGTTCGTGTGGGTGCCGTTTTACCAGGTCCTGTAGTCACTGCGTTATTAGATGATTGGCCAAAAGAAAAAATGGAAGAAGCACTGGCAAATGGTAGCTTAATGCAACCTATTGAAGTGGCTGAAGCGGTACTCTTTATGTTAACTCGTCCAAAACATGTCACTGTCCGTGACCTTGTCATTGTACCAAACAGTGTTGATCTGTAGCGTTTTTCTTAGTTCATAATGATTAATTTTTGGAGGTAAAATGCAACGTTCAACCCCTCAAAATGATAAAGTGGTTATAGGCATTGATGTTGGTACAGGCAGTGCACGCGCGGGTGTATTCGACATGACAGGCAAAATGTTAGCATCTGCTAAACACGATATTACACTCTACCGCGACAGTGCTCATTTCGCAGAGCAGTCCAGTAACCAAATTTGGGAGGCAGTTTGTTATTGTGTTAAGCAAGCTGTAGCAACTTCAAATATTTCACCACAACAGGTCGCAGGAATTGGCTTCGATGCAACCTGTTCACTCGTCGTGATTGGCCACGATAAACAGCCTATTTCCGTTAGCCCAAGTGCTGATCCAGACCGTAATATTATTGTCTGGATGGATCACCGCGCCACAGAACAAGCTGAACGTATTAATCAGCTAAAACATCCTGTCTTAAATTATGTGGGGGGTAAGATCTCCCCAGAAATGGAAACGCCAAAGATTTTATGGTTAAAAGAAAACCTGCCTCAATCCTATGAAAAAGCATGGCAGTTTTTTGATTTGGCTGATTTCTTAACATGGAAATCAACTGACTCGTTAGCTCGCTCAACCTGTACAGTCACCTGTAAATGGACTTATCTCGCTCATGAAAAACGTTGGGATACTGATTACTTCCATCAAATTGGTTTATCTGAACTTGCTGATGAAAAATTTGCTCGTATTGGCCAATTGATTGTTGAACCAGGCACTCCTTGCGGTTCTGGCTTAACGAACGATGCAGCAAAACAGATGGGCTTATTAGTCGGTACCCCTGTTGCATCAGGCATGATTGATGCCCATGCAGGGGGGATTGGTACAGTGGGTGTCAATGGTGATGCAACAGCCAACATGGCGTATGTTTTCGGAACCTCATCTTGCACAATGACAACGACTAAAGAGCCTGTTTTCATACCTGGTGTTTGGGGGCCTTATTACAGTGCGATGGTACCAGGTATGTGGTTAAACGAGGGTGGGCAAAGTGCCGCTGGCGCAGCGATTGATCAACTTCTTTCCCTTCACCCTGCTTGCATAAGTGCAAAAATTACCGCAAAAGAGCAAGGAAAACCACTTCCCGTCTATTTAGCTGACCTTGTGTTAGAAAAAACGGTCTCTGCATCTCAGTCTGTTGAACTCGCTGAAAAAATTCACGTTGTCCCTGAGTTTTTAGGTAACCGCGCACCATTCGCTGACCCACATGCAAGGGCGGTAATTGCAGGCCTTACCATGGACAATAGCTTAGAAAATCTGCTGTCATTTTATGTTGCTGGTGTGTGTGGTATTGGTTATGGCTTAAGGCAAATCATTGAAGCACAAGCAAAATCAGGCGCTGCAATTGAAAATATTGTGGTGAGTGGTGGCGCAGGACAGCATCCATTAATTCGCCAGTTATTAGCAGATACATGTGGCGTTCCCGTGATTTCTACACAAGCGAGTGAACCTGTTTTACTTGGTTCAGCCATTTTAGGTGCCGTCGCGGGTAAAATTTGTGATAACGTCGCCCAAGCTATGGATCAATTTAGTGAAATTGATTTAACTTATTATGCAGAGGAAAGCTATCAAACACGTCATGATTTACGTTTCGCTTCCTTCTTACAGCTTCAGCAATGTGCGAGAGAACTAAGAGGATAAACTCACATATCACCCTTTAAAGAAAGCCAATTGGCTTTCTTTATTGAGTGCTTTTCGTACACATAATTAGAAGCAATACTTGTCCCATAACGAATTCATCATTTCCATTGGTAATAAGTCATAATCCCCTTCCACAAGTGGTATGGACATCGTGACTCTTCCATTCTTATCATTATAGGCTTTCACAACAAACTTTTTATAGCCCTCTAACCGCGCATTCTTCACACGAAACACCTCTCCACAGACATAGCCTAAGTCCCCTTTGTTGGCTGTTTGTCGAATGAAATTATATTTCACATTTCGAAAAGAAGCCGATTCAGGATATGACAGATAATCCTCTACACTAGCCTTTGCCATTTTGACCAAATCAGGAGTTGGGGAATAGTTCAGAGTGACCCCCAAAATAAAAGAGCTCCCCGTTAACAATAGAATTGTGAGCAATTTGATTATGTTCATATAGTTAAGCTCTCATAAACACAGTAACACATCCAATTGACCAAAATTGTTCACCACACCTTTACATAAAAGGTATGTAAGTAGATATATTTAGTTAATTGTAAGAAAGTAATAATTATTTTAATAATAGGATTGATAATCCACATAAGAATATCTTATTAGAACGCTACTATCTCTAATATCTATTATAGATAAAAATTATGGTTAGCAAAAAAATCGATTTACTCTAATCAATGCGACCAAACCCGTATTTATACTTCATTTTACCCATTACATGAGTAAGTATACCAGTATTAAACCTTGAATATAAATAGTACCTTAAAGATTAACTGTTGCAATTTGTATTTTTTATACAACAAAGGTTTCATACTTACAGAACCAGAAACAATAATTCACCTTAACAGTTTAATACTGTTTAATATTACTTATATTGAATATATTATTAAATAATACAATGTACATAATAATGTTGCCAATTGTGAATAAACTCCAATTATGCGTAATAATACCCAGATAATGCGTAAACAAAATATCTAACATATACTCTCTTTTAATCAACTAAAATTAAAACAAGAAGAAAAAAAATAGAAAAACACAATAAATTCAAATGGATAAAATTAATTGAATAATTAATTTCTTTATCAGTCAAAATATCTTTTAGGATATTTTTTATTCCTATTATTTTATATTTCTTATTAACAAAACTGCAAAACCCTCAAACCAATAATGCATAACACACTGATTATTATAAATAAAAATAAAAACATTGCAGACTGGGCTTTATTAACAGCTTGAAAAACAAAAATAAATAACAATATATTAACATAACAATCATAAGAATATTTAACTTAATTTTAATTTAAAACACTATTGCATTTTTAATATAAAGTTATTAATCCTTGTCCTGTCATATCATAAATCGCCAAAAATACAGAATATTCTTACAAACTCTAAGTATTTAACGAAAACATAAAATTATCCGACGAATATTGACAAAACAAAATTATAAAATCAGGTAATATTTTCCGCCTATAAAAGGGGATTCCATGACTAACATTCAACTACTATTGCTTGCAACAAACAATCTCACGAATAATACGGAGCTCAGCCATTCACAAGAATCCTATGTCTACCAGTATTACTACACACATATGGCTAATCAATTTAAAAGCATTGCAGACTTCATGTCTGATTTTGTCTATAAAACGACTGATGCTATAAGTGATAACAGCTTAGTCTCTATACCCCGTGAAAAAATCTATCAAACTATTGAGGAATATCTGCTCATTGTTGAAAAGCGTTATATTGAAAGACAAAGGTTATTGAAAAACTCTATAGAAAAAAAATAAAAAAGACCCCATAAGGGGCCTAGCTTATAAACATCAAGTTTATTTATTGCTCCTGTAATTCCAACTCAGCAATAATTGGAAGATGGTCGCTAACACTCGACCATTGGAACTCTTCACTGTCAGTTGGGATCTGCATATTCTTCACATCCCATACTTGACCTTTAAATGTAAAAATATGGTCAATATCAATCGCTGGGTTTACTGCTGGCCAACTACGATAATCAACCCCTTGCTTCTCAACAGGGTTCCACATATAACGAATTTCCTGAATAGGCTGCTCATTTGCCGTGGAATTAAAGTCCCCTGCTAATATTTTTATTGAAGCCGCGATATTATCAAAACCTGTATCTGTATCACCGATACTCGCATCTAAAATATGACGAACCTGACCGATACGAATGGTCGGATCTTTTTGCCAGTCAAGGTGTGTGCCCATCACAATAATCGGTGCATCAAAACCAGGCTTAGTTATTTGAGAGATTAATACCACACGCTGCTCTGCATCACCTGATGGCAAATTAACAACTTGGGACTTATCTATTTTATATTTTGATAAAATTCCGACCCCATATTCACCACCATCGAAATCCAATGCTTTACCAAAAGCAAAATCCATCTTATTCGCTTTCGCGATTTCTTCTAGCTGATGAACTTTTTTACTGCGCGCAGTTTTATTATCAATCTCCGTTAAAACAATAACATCTGCGTCTATCTTACCAATTGCCTTACTCAAATTATCTAAATTCGCCACATCTTGAGCTAATTCATTTTTACCAATATTGTAAGTTGCGACTTTAATGGTTGGTTTATTTGCTGTGTAGACTTTATTCGGTGTACCGCCATCTTGTACTTTTAAGACTTCAGAACCTGTTGTTGCAGCACTAACACTACAAGAAACTAAAATTGCAGTTGAAATAACAGTTTTAAGAAATTTCATGGTGACTCCCCAGTAATGACTCAATCAATTCATCGAGTAATAGACTTCTAATATGCAGGCAGTTAACTGCCCTCTTTATACATTAGCAGGGAATAAATAGGATACAGTGACCCAGCCGACAATCTTATTTCGAGATACAAAAAAACAATCCTATTTTTCATCAAAAAGTGATTTATACCACTATATCTTGTCGGCTAGAGATTAAATTTCATACTGAAACGTTAATTTAAACTGGAGAGTTATATTTTATGCACTTTGTCTGGCTTCAAACTTATAGGGAAAAATGATTTCATCTTGAGTTTCAGAAAAGTCAGTATCAGGATCGGCTAACCACTTCTGTAATTTTTTAGCCGTTTCTCGCGCCATTTTACTGTAATCAATACGGACAGATGTAAGTGATGGCTGGATATGGTCGCAATTTGATGAGCCTTCTACGCAGGCAAGCGCTAGCATTTTTGGTACTTGTATTAACCGCCTTTGACACTCAAAAAGCACACCAAGTGCTATCATTTCATGACTACAAATAACAGCTTCAAGTTCTGGTTGCCGTGTTAACATTTCACTAATCGCCTGACGGCCAAAGTCCATTGTTGCGACATACGGCGTAGTAATGCTTTGTTCAGCACTTTGGTTATAAGCTAGCATCGCCTTATTCCAACCGCTCAGCTGTTGGCTTTGCATTTTGCTATCCATCTGAGCCCCGATATAGCCTATTTTTTTATAGCCTTTTTGTAGCAAAAAATGGGTTAAAAAATTAACCGCTTCGCCAATGTTACTTTTAATATTCAAAGTAACAGGATGACTGGATTCCCCAGCCACGTTAATAACTGGAATATCTAAATTTTTAAGGTAATTAAAAACGCTTTGTGAATTAACTGCACCAAATATGATCAGCGCCGCAGGGTTACTTTGTAATAAGGTCGATAAAACTTCTGATTCTTTTTTCTGCTGATAATCGTGGCTACCAATCACAACTTGATAAGTGTTTTTGTTAAGCACTTCCTGTAATGCTTGCAGAAAAACTGAACTCGCATTGTCACGCAAAGAAGGAATTAACACGGCAACAGTTCGGCTTTGCCCTGAAGCTAAAATCCCCGCGGCAGAATTTGGAATATAGCCAAGCTCCTCAACGGCTGCGTTAATTTTTTCACGCAAATTATCTGATACTAACTCAGGCGTTCGCAAAGCACGAGATACCGTCATAGAGCCAACGCCTGCGTATTTAGCGACATCCTGTAATGTCACTCGCCCTGTATTTTTTCTTTTTCGTGTTTTTTGCATGTAATACTTTTATTTAGCCTAAACTTATTATTCAACAACACTAACTTAGCACAGGTTGAATTTGTTAATCAGCTTACAAGTCTATTCATTTAGCCTTTGTTCGCAATATTTATTCAAAATGATAGCGCTATCACGAAAATGAACAAATCAGCTAGATAGCGCTACCATAGATCACTACTATTCACTCAACCATTAAAAAGATAAAAATTTAACCAACCAGGAGCAACCCGATGCTTACGACTTTACTGACCTCGAACGTTATTCAGGTCGTCGAAAGTGCCACAGATTGGCAAGATGCGATCAAAATCGCCTGTAAACCATTAATTAATAATAAGTTAATCGAACCGCAATATATCGATGCGATTATCAAATCACATGAAAAGATTGGCCCTTATTATGTCTTAGGCCCAGGGATTGCCATGCCTCATGCTCGTCCTGAAGATGGTGTAAACCAGCTATCCCTTGGTTTAACCGTGATTAAACAAGGCGTTGAGTTCGGTTCAGATGGCAACGACCCAATCAAACTGCTTATCGTTCTTGCTGCTACAGATAGCAATAGTCACATCGGGGCTATCGCAAAACTTGCTGAACTTTTTGATAATCAAGAAGATATTGATAGCATCATGCACTCAGAAAACGTCGATGACATTCTTCAAATCATCGCTAAATACGAATAATTACATATTAAGGTAAACATTATGAAAATCACCGTTGTTTGTGGAAATGGCTTAGGCACCAGTTTAATGATGGAAATGAGCATCAAAAATATTTTAAAAGACATGCAAGTCAGTGCTGAAGTTGACCATGTGGATTTAGGCTCAGCAAAAGGCACTGTTAGTGATATTTTTGTTGGTACAAGTGATATTGCAGAGCAGCTTGTTGCTCAACAAGTGGGTGGTGAAATCGTCGCACTGGAAAATATGATTGATAAAGTTGCCATGAAAGAGCGCCTCACTGTTGCATTACAAAAACTTGGTGCGATGTAAACGGAGGCTCTATGTCATTTTTTCGTTTTCTGATGCAGGATGTTTTATCTGAACCTGCTATTTTAGTCGGTCTTATTGCCCTTATCGGTTTGATTGCACAGAAAAAACCAGTAACAGAATGCATTAAAGGTACCATTAAAACCATTATGGGTTTTGTGATCTTAGGTGCTGGTGCAGGTTTAGTGGTTAGCTCATTGGGTGATTTCTCTGCCATCTTCCAACATGCTTTTGGCATCAACGGTGTAGTACCTAACAATGAAGCCATTGTGTCTATTGCACAAAAAAGCTTTGGCCGTGAGATGGCAATGATCATGTTCTTTGCGATGTTAATCAATATCTTGATTGCTCGCTTAACACCATGGAAGTTCATCTTTCTGACAGGTCACCACACATTATTCATGTCGATGATGATTGCCGTTATTCTAGCAACGGCAGGAATGGAAGGAACTATGCTGGTGACTGTTGGCTCTTTAATTGTGGGCTTCTGTATGGTGTTCTTCCCTGCCATCGCACACCCATATATGAAGAAAGTTACAGGTTCTGACGACGTTGCTATTGGGCACTTCTCAACCATTTCTTATGTATTAGCAGGTTTTATTGGGAGCAAATTTGGTAATAAAGAGCATTCAACAGAAGATATGAATGTACCAAAAAGCTTGCTATTCCTACGTGATACACCTGTGGCTATTTCATTCACTATGTTCATCATCTTTATCATTACTTGCTTATTTGCGGGCGGTGATTTTGTGCGTGAAGTCAGTGGCGGCAAAAACTGGTTTATGTTCTCATTAATGCAGTCTATTACCTTCGCAGCTGGGGTATACATTATCCTGCAAGGTGTGCGTATGGTCATTGCTGAAATTGTTCCTGCATTTAAAGGAATATCAGACAAACTCGTGCCAAATGCAAAACCGGCATTAGACTGCCCAGTGGTATTCCCTTATGCCCCAAACGCCGTATTAGTCGGTTTCTTAAGTAGCTTTGCAGCGGGCGTCATCGGCATGTTCTTATTATATGCCTTGAATATGACAGTGATTATTCCAGGTGTTGTACCACACTTCTTTGTAGGAGCTGCAGCTGGGGTATTTGGTAACGCAACAGGCGGTCGCCGTGGCGCTATTTTAGGTGCATTTGCGCAAGGCTTACTAATCACCTTCTTACCTGTATTCTTATTACCTGTACTTGGGGATATTGGTATCGCAAATACAACATTCAGTGATGCTGACTTTGGTGCTATCGGAATTTTATTAGGTATTATTGTTCGCTAATCTAATAAGCTCCCCAAGATATCTTACTTGGGGAGCTTTATTTCTATTCTACTTTCCCAACCATGCACCATCCTTAAATAAGAATTCCTGCAATAAAACTAAGTCATCAGGAACAACGTGGATCATCCCCTCTCCTGGCACATCAATTTCAGCAATCATGAATAATGCCAATGTGGTTAATGAGGGTAAAATTAGGATCAACCAATTTTTCCCCTTAGTACCGCGAATATTGTAGCCAATAAGGACATTGGAACAGACAGCAAAAAAGATGAGGAGAAACCAAGTCGCATTCGGAATTTGATGCCGCCAACTCGCCATTGTTTTTTGCTGAGAAAGATAAAGATCACTAAATGCGCTTAATACGGAGGCAACAACAGGGTTTGGTGATTGATTTGCTTCTTTGACAGCAATTTCCCAAAGCTGGTTTTGTTTCTCTAGCGAGACCATGCGCCATTGGTTATTTTCATCACTGATCCCTGATTTAAAAAACTCAACACGCGCTTCTAAATATTGCTGGATAAGGTGGGATGCTTTATTTCGATCATCAGCATTCAATAGCTGGGCACGTTGATATGCTGTACCAATCGCGATAGCTTCATTTTCTTCTGTCTGTTGGCGGTTATTATAGCCATTAATAGAAATAGAGAGCACAAAGCCAATTAGCAAACCTAACAGTGATAAAATTGCCCCGAGAATAATTTTAGCTTCATCATCAGCAATTTCTTCATGCACTGATTTACGCTTAAAAATATATTTGCCAATGTAAGCAGATAAAATTAACAAAACAAACGTGATTACAAATAAAAGAATCGAATCCATTGGCGAATCATTAATCAACTCAGAGATATTAAACATTATGTTAACTCATCAGATTTATTTTCCGATGATATACCATATCTATAAGATAACTATCTAGCAGACAAACAGGTCCACACTATATTCAAACGAAAACACTGATAAGGCATCCAATAATGACCTTAATAATTCTGTGTTAAGCGAAAATAATCCTCACGCTAGCATTATAAAACATGAATTTAACCTAGGTGTAAAAATAAAAGTATTTTAAAGTTCAACCGTATAAATATGCTCTTCATTCACTATTTCACCTGTAAACTTAAAACCATGATTCATATATACTTTCTTAGCTATATTGTTTTCAACCGCTAAACCCAAAGAAATCCTTTTTATTCCGAGCCGTTTGAAATATTCAACGATCGCAAAAAAAGATTGATTGCCTAATCCTTGGCCAATAAATTTGTGGTCTAACATAAAACGACAGATAAAGGCTTCATTCGGTTTATCAGCTAATATTTTGTACATAAAAAAGCCTATCAATACCTCCCCTTGGTAAAGCGCACGCGGCTGATATTCAGGATAGAAGTGAGATTCTGCGATTGAAAAGGCATTGCAACAGATATATTCCTCTAAAACAGTAGCAACTCCATCTGCATTAGAAGTGAGTTCCCCAACATCCCAAAAATTGAATTTATCAACAGCACGGATTTGTATCATAAATTATCTACCTCCGTTTTTACGTTTTCCTGATCAAATAAAGCATTGACCACTTCAATTAAATTTGGGGAGTTTTCATCCAAAATTTGGATACCATTTTGTCTAAATAAGGCCGCGCACACCCCCATACCGTCTTTTAGTGAACCATTAAACTCACCACTATAAATCTGTTGGCTACCGCACGATGGACTATTTGCCTTAAGAACAACAAAATGAATATTTAAATCTTGTATTTTTTTTAATGCGATCTTAGCACCTTCAATAAAGGCTTCAGTAAGATCAACGCTTTCACTATCAATGACTTTTGCTTGACCTAATAGGACATCATTGCCATTACCACCCATAATTTCAGCGGGTGTTCGTGGTGTGGGTAACCCACCAAATACTTCAGGGCAGATGCTAATCACTTTTCCTGCATCATAAAGTTGTTTTAAAGGTGTATAAAGCTGATGCTTACCATCATACCTTACACAAAATCCTAATAAACATGAGCTGACCGCTATCACGTTAACCTCATCATTGGTTATTTCATCTCAGAATTTTTGCATTTAATATCATAATAGCGGCTATTAAACACTGTTTCATACTGGCTCTTCGCGTCAATAATGCTTATTTTAAATAGAAAAAAACCCCAGTAATTGGTTATCCAACTATTTGGGGTCACTTCATAAAAATGGGTTTCTGTTTTTATTTAGCCTTATAAAACTAGCTTATTGATTACTGCGCATATCCATAATCATCTTGCCATCATAATCAGCACCAACAACAATATTAGGCACTTCACCTTTATATTTATGCGCTTTAATCTGTTCAATCTCTAACTGTTTCCAATTGATCATTTCGCGGGTGATTGTGCGCTGTAATATTGCATTAGACTCTGATTCTTTTTGTGCTGCATATAATTTTGCATCCGCCTCTTGGCGCATTGCAAATGCATTTGCTTGCGCATTACGTTCTCTAGCTATAGCTTGTTGCTCCGCAGACTCACGTTCAGCTTCTGCAATGACAACCTTCTTCTGTGCTAACTCACGTTCTTTTTCTGCTTCTGCTTTCGCTTGGTTAATTTGCTCTTGGCGCATTTTAGTATTAACCACTTGCTCTTGAACCACCTCTGGTAAAGTAATATCTTGGATCATAATTTCTTTAATCGTGTAACCATATGGCGATGCATAGCTTTGAATTGCGTCTCTAATAGAGTCTTGTAATTTTCTTTGCGTATCTGCAGTATAAAGATCTTGCGCGTTTGCCACATCTTTACCAAATTCTAAAATTGTCGAAATTAACTTTTGGCGTACATATTTATCCAATGCTTCACTCTCGGTACCACCATTAATGCGCAATACAGGGGCTTTTGCACCATCAAATTGCAACATAACGGTAATATCAACAATTGATTTTAATTTATCTTGTGAAGGAACTCGAAGTTCCTTTAACGAAACACGAATATCTTTCGTTGAGTATGTATCGAAAGTTGTAAATGGGTTAATAGGGAAGTGCAGTCCAGCATCATATGCTACAGGATCCACTTTTCCTAAAAATGTTCCAACTTTCACTGACCCATCTTGAACGATAGTATATGAGTTAATCCCAACCAATCCAAGAACAAGCAGCACCGCTGCGCCAATAACCAATTTAACCATCGATTTAAATTGCATGAGTAGATCCCTATCTGACAATAACTAATAATTATAATAAAACGTCTATTGTCGCTACTCTCCCATTAACTACAAGTTAAAAAAGTCCTAAACTTTCAAATAAATTAAAAAAATGTTTTTTTACAACTAAAAGATGTCAATGAAACATATAGATCTTCAGTTTATTTATCTGCCCATAAATAAAAAAATTAAATAACACCCACCTATTAAATTTATATTAATTTAACAGTTAAATTTAAAAATCACCCTGACGTTGGCTATACGAAACAATTAAAATAACTATTGATAATTCTCATTTATCATTTCTTTTTCAAATCGTTCATCACCAAAATTATACCAATCAATAGCCTCTTTGATTAAAGCCTCAGTAGCATCAATGAATTCATCGGGTGAGCAATTAACTATCTCATCTAAGATTAAAGGTATCTCTGTACATCCCATAACAAATTTATTTACGCCATCAGACTTTAGCATGTTAATATAGGGATAAATTAGCTCCTTTGCTTTATCAATATCACCTGCTTTATAGAAAATAATACTTTGCATTATTTTATACTGATTAATCTCATCAGGAACAATGCACTCCACATTATTCAAACTGAGCTTTTCCTGGTATAATTTCGTACGTATTGTTGCTGTCGTTGCTAATAAAGCTACTTTTCTAATTTTATTAGAAATAATATTTTTACATGCTGCATCTATAATGCTAATAAAAGGAATTTTAACTTCCTTCATTAAATCCTCATACCAATAATGCGCGGTATTGCAAGGCATAACAATACAAGAAACCCCTGCATTCTCAAGTAGTTTTAATGAGTTTATCATCGCAGGTAGTGGTGATGGTCCATCATAAATAATATTTTCTGTTCTATCTGGAATATCAGGAATTGAGACAATAATAACAGGTATGTGCTCCTGATCTTTAGATGCTTTAGTATTATTGATTAATTTATAAAATGCATCTGCCGTTGCACCTGGCCCCATTCCCCCGAGCATGCCTAATATTTTTTTCATAATCCGCCCCCATAAAATATAATAATATAATCGCATAATGATCACCTTTCGTAATTGCAGAGTTTCTATAAGTTATGCTAAATTTGCATAGGAAATAAATAACTATAATCAAAAGAGGATACAATGATCAGTAATCTAGAAATTAAATGGTTGCACGATATTGTTGTTCTAGAAGAATGTCGAAGTTTTACTTTAGCGGCAGAGAAAAGAAATATATCGCAATCATCCTTTAGTCGAAGAATTCAATCTATCGAATCCTCTGTTGGTTTTGAAATATTTGATAGAAACACCAATCCATTGCAGCTCACCCCACAAGGAAAAAGCTTCATTGTTTATGCTAGAAACTTACTTGATGATATCTATTTTCAAATAAATAGAATTAAAGGTGTCGATAACGACAAGCAGAAAATTAATATCTCAGCGGCACATTCACTTTCTGTTTTTCTTCTTCCTGATTTTATTTCCCAGTTCT
Organism: Providencia sp. PROV129; assembly: GCF_028482245.1. NCBI lineage: Bacteria > Pseudomonadati > Pseudomonadota > Gammaproteobacteria > Enterobacterales > Morganellaceae > Providencia > Providencia sp. PROV129. Next base: position 208,653 of record NZ_JAMPQD010000005.1, on the reverse strand, counting down.
CACAGAATATTGATAAGATTTTTTTTGTTGAATCAATTAATGTTGATGAAGCCGTCCATAAGCTAAAAGAAGGGCAAAGTGATTTTATTCTATCCTTCTATAACGAAGAATTAATGTCATCTCCATTTCTGCATGCGAAAATTCTTGAAAGCCGTTTACATCTCGTTTCATTGTGCGACAGAAACAAGAAACCTCTTTTTAAATTAGATGGTACAACCCTGCCTTTAATGAAATATACCAATGAAAGCTACATGGGGAGACAAGTCAACCAATTAATGGATAAATCTACTGACTTGCCTTTTGAACTATCATTTGTCTCATCTATGAGCGACGTCCTGAAGCGTATGGTGCTTAACGGAAGTGGCGTGGGCTGGTTGCCAGACTATTCAATTAAAAATGAACTTCAAAAAAATGAACTTGCTATCCTAGATAACACGCTTTCCATCACGATGGGAGTATATATTTATCGAACAGAAGCGAGACTCAATATTTCATCAGAACGTTTTTGGCAATTTATGCGTAACCAAACAAGTAAATAATATTCTACTATTCATCTGAATAAAGCAAAAACCCTTCTAAAGTTAACCAACTCAGAAGGGTTTCAATTGCTAAACGCTCTTAAATTTTATGATGTTGATGTCACTTTTTCATTGATAATCACATCTGAGTCTTCTTTGAAACCGCCTTTTCTTTCTTCCAACTTGGAAATAACTGCTGTAGAGATGCTGTTACCAACCACATTCGTTGCAGTTCTTCCCATATCAAGGAATTGATCAATCGCCAGTAACAACAGTATTCCTGCTTCTGGTAAACTAAACATTGGCAATGTTGCAGCAACGACCACGATAGAAGCACGAGCAACCCCTGCCATCCCCTTACTTGTTACCATCAGCGTTAACAAAATGAGAATTTGTTCAGTAATACTCAAATCAATACCGTACGCATTAGCAATAAATAACACTGCAAATGACTGGTACATCATCGAGCCATCTAGGTTAAAGGAATAACCCAGCGGTAAAACAAAGCTAGTCACTTTTTTCGGAACACCATATTGATTCAGAGCTTCCATTGTTTTTGGATAAGCAGATTCACTACTTGCGGTGGCAAAAGCCAGCGCAACAGGCTCACGAATTAATTTTCCTAAACTAAATACAGATTTACCTAGGAACACATAACCTGCAAAGAACAGTACGCCCCATAATACGGCTAACGCAACATAAAAAAGACCAATTAATTTTCCATAGTCGTACAACAACCCTAGACCTTCAACTGTTACCGCAGATGCAATCGCAGCAAACACGGCAATTGGTGCAAAGCTCATTACATAGTCTGTAATACGGAACATGATACGCGACAAGTCTTCGATTAATGTCACAATCGGACTTTTTTTATCTTTGCAGATAAACGCAAGGCCTGATCCAAAAAAGATAGAGAATACTAATATTTGTAGAATTTCATTGTTTGCCATCGCTTCAGCAAAACTTTTTGGAAAAATGTGAGTAATAAACGCTTTTAATGTAAAGCCAGAGGTATTTAACCCACTATCAACAGCAACGGCTGGAACCGTTAAATTTAATCCCACACCTAATTGGAAAACATTAACAAAAACCATTCCAATTAATAATGAAATAACAGCGGCTGAAATAAACCATACCATAGCTTTGATGGTAATACTCCCAACAGAAGATGAACCTCCCATGGAAACAATACCAGAAACAATCGTCGCAAAAACCAGTGGTGCGATAATCATTTTTATTAATCTTAAAAATACATCAGTAATAATATTGAGATAAGATGCAATATCTTTTGCTTCTTCCACTGATGCAGCATAATTATGACATCCCCAGCCTAATATAATACCAAGCACAATCGCTATCATAATTTGTTTCATGAGTTTATGTCTGTTCATTCGTACCCCTATTTTATTTATGTAAAATTATAGTTGGAGCTATAACCTTTTATCGGATGCGACTCTTGAGCCTGATTTGGATAGTTACATTTTTTTAACTTAAAGAGAAATGCAAATGGACTTAATCTTATGCAAAAATTGCATACCTAGAAAAACCAAATCAACCTATTGATTTAGTTTATAAAAATAAATTTATTTTGTTATTGAAGTTTAATTACAAAGCTTAAAATTAAGTTTTCAATTTAAATTAAACAATAAAAAACCACCTATAAATACAACTTAAGCCAAATAAATCACATTTAAATAAATCAAATTTTCTTTATTTAGATCTTCCTGATGATAACAACTTCTGGTTAATTTCCTTTAATTTTTGACACAATATCAATGCTTCCTGCTTATCTTTTATATTGGTAAAACCCAATAATAAAAAAGCACTTTCTTTTTTATTTATCAACCAGTCATCTAAAGCTTCAACTTTTAATCCATGATATGCGGCTGATTGGGAAAATTGAATTGCCGATATTCCATTGATAATTTTGACAACAAGATGCATGCCACCAGCCTGTAATTCTATGTCAAAAACATCACTCAATTTTATTTTTATCGCCTCTATTAAAAAAGATCTTCTTTGGTGATAGAGATGGCGCATTTTACGTAAATGACGGGAAAAGTGACCTTCTTGAATAAATACTCTGGTAATTTCCTGCTGCCAACTTGGGCATTGATTCCCCATTATCATAGCCGTGGAATGGAAATGATCATGGTAGCTAGAAGGAACGACAATATAAGATAGGCGTAATGCAGGGTACAATACTTTGCTAAACGTCCCACAGTAAATAACACGTTCTTGGCTATCCAAACTTTTCAATGCAGGTAACGGGCGGCCTTGATAGTGAAATTCACCATCATAATCGTCTTCAATTATCCAACTACCTTGTTGGTTTGCCCATTCAAGTAATGCTAATCTGCGTTCTAAAGTTAATGTTGCGTTTGTTGGACTTTGATGTGTTGGTGTGACGAGCGCAAATTTAGCTACTGGTGCCACTTCAACACCTTGCGTAACATTAATCCCTTGGTCGTCCACGCTTATAGGCATTAGTTTTAATCCTATTTGCTGTAAAAAATCACGCGCAATATAGTAGCCAGGCTCCTCAAACCACCCCGTATCTCCTGCTGTAAATAAGCTTTGAGCAATTAATTGTAAACTTGCACGATGACCAAAACTAATAAATATTTGTTCTGGGGAGCAGTCAATTCCTCGTGATATCATTAAATAACTAGCTAAACCTTCTCTTAACTGTTTTAGCCCTTGAACATCAGGGTAACTTAGCAAATTAAAATGGCTATCACGTAATATTTTTGTAGAAATTCTAGCCCATAATTTATGTGGAAAAGCATCTAACGCTGGAATACCTAATTGAAATGCTAAAACTGTATAATCACTAAAATTCCGCTTTGAACGATTATTTACCAGCACTGCCTTATTCGAAGCTTTCTCTTCAAGATACAAGTCTTCTGGATCTTTGAATTTATTTATTGGAAGGTTTTTTATCGTTTGGGAAATAAAGGTTCCTTTCGCACCTTTAGTTTCAAGTAGCCCTTCACTAACTAATAACTGATATGCCAATTCAATCGTACCTCGAGCAACATTGAGTTCACTCGCTAATACTCTTACTGCAGGCAAACGCTGCTCAGCTTTTAGTTGGCCACTTTTAATTCCCTCATTAATTCTCTGGTAAATTTGCAGGTAAATTGGTGTATTAATATTGCTATCAATTTTTAAAAACATACGCGCCCCCAATGACATTCACCTGAAACTTGTCCTAGTAAAATCAGTTATTCTTGTCCCTTTAAACTAGGCCAAGATAACCTTAAAATGAGGCCATAACAATCGCTATTACTGTACTTTGCATTTTATCTACTGATTAAATATATGAGGAAACACCATGAGCGCACTTAGATTAGCGTATAACACATTATCTCCTGAAGCCTATAAAGGACTCATTGATTGTAAAAACGCCCTCGATAAAAGTGGATTAGGTAAAGAACTAGTTGAACTGGTTTATTTAAGAGTGTCACAAATAAATGGCTGTGCATTTTGCCTTGATATGCATGCGAACTCCTTACGTAATGCTGGCCTAAGCAATAAAAAAATTGATACCCTTGCTGGGTGGCAAGTAAGTCATCATTTTAGTGTTCAAGAACGTGCCGTATTAGCATGGACTGAAGCGGTTGTTAATATTGTCGAAAGTGGCACTCCTGATAACTTATTTGATGAGCTAAAACGCCATTTTAGTGATGTACAGATTTCTGATTTAACAATAGCCATTGGGTTAATGAGTGCATTTAATCGCATTGCGATTGCATTAAGACAATAGTTAAGACTTACTGCAAACAAAATGAGTTTGCTACCCTTTTGGCTAACAAACTCATTATAATAAGACTTAAAAACTATTTTTCTTCATCACGCAAAGTTAATACTTCATATCCTTCTTTCGTCACTAAAATGGTATGTTCAGATTGTGCTGACAGTTTTTTATCTCTTGTAACTACCGTCCAACCATCTTTTTTCGTTTTAATTTTCATACCCCCTTGGTTAATCATGGGTTCAATAGTAAATGTCATACCTTCTTTTAACTCTATGCCTTTACCTTTAACACCATAATGCAGTACTTGTGGATCTTCATGCATTTCGCGACCAATACCATGCCCACAGTATTCACGAACAACACTATAACCTTTTGATTCTGCATAATGTTGAATAGCAGAGCCAATGTCTCCTAATGTTGCACCAGGCTTAACTTGCTTAATACCTTCCCACATTGCAAAATAGGTGTCTTTAACAAGCTTACGTGCTAGTGGCGATGCATCTGGCATGACATACATTTTACTTGAGTCGGCAATAAAACCATTTTTTTCCAAGGTAATATCAACATTAATGATATCTTTATTTTTTAAGATTTCATCTGTCTTAGGTATGCCATGGCATACTACTTCATTTAATGAGGTATTTAACACATACTGGTAACCATATTGCCCTTTACTCGCAGGGCGTGCTTGTAATTCTTCAATAATATAACGTTCTACTTTGTCGTTAATTTCCATGGTCGAAATGCCTGGTACAATAACTGAATCAAGCATTTTAAATACACGCGCCAATAGTTTCCCTGACTCACGCATCAGTTCAATTTCTTCTGCTGTTTTTATTGTAATATTATTCATGAACTTTCCCTTTTACCTCAGATAACTCTTTTTCTAGCATCTCATTGATTAACATTGTAAATGTCTTATCTGGATTTAACTCCGCTTGCATACCTATTTTTATCCAAAACTCAGCTTGAGAGTTTATAGAGCGTGACATCACCTGGCTTGCATGACGCAAATAATCATGCAGTTCATCTGAAATTTTTACGATCCCCAAAATGCCCTCGACTCGACAATACGAAATATATATAAATTATAATAAATCATATAACAATGACATCGCAATGCAAAGCTAAGGCGATTGAAATAGCACAAGTAGCATGAAAAATAGCAGGTGTTTTTCTATTAACTTGCTTAAGATGAATCCGCCGTCAAAGTATTTATATTGTTAATCGGCTATGATCAATTTGCGAAATTTTGGTTGACTCGCTTGCTAGCCCTTTCGCGTTTCATTTAGCAAAAGGCTAATATAAATTAGCATCTATTTATAATTCTAAATTCGATTACAGCATGGACTCATTAAATGAAAGCTGGAGAAAAACATGTATAATAAAATCTTAGTACCTATTGATATTACAGAGAAAAGCTTAGCTCATCTGGTCATGTCACATATTCAATATTTGGCTGAATATGAAAATGCACATATCCATTTTTTAGCCATCATTCCGACTGTTCCTTTTTATACTACGATGGGTTTTGGCTTTGCTGAAAAAGCAGATAGTGAACAAGAAAATGTAACTAAACAGCTTGCTGAAATCATCAAAGAATTTAATATTTCCACGAATAAATATAGCGCTCAAGTATTAATGGGCACACCAAGAGATGAAATATTACGCGTTGCTGAAGAAATTTCAGCCGATTTGATCGTAATTGGCTCAAGAAGACCAGGGATGTCCACCTATTTCCTCGGTTCAACGGCGTCGATGGTTATTCAAAACTCAAAAATCTCTGTTTTAACTGTCCGCTAGATTATCACTGATACTTATTCGTAAGGTAGCTCATTGATTAGAGCTATCTTAATTTTCATGTTATTCCTAGAGACAAAAATGTACAACGGAATTACCTTGTTTTTATACTCAATTTTTCAATCAAGGAATGTAATGAAAAAGTATTTTCTCGGAATTAGTATTAGCATTAATATTATTTTACTCGTTGCACTGATTATTGCTATAATCATGTTTTTCAATATGAAAAATAAGGTGTTAACCTTAGTTGAACAGGTTAAATCAGGGGAATATATTGAGCTTATTAAACAAAATTCAGAGCAATTAATACCAAATACCTTAAAGGACTTACAAGCGATAGAAATAAGTGATAACCCTTGCGAATATTTTTATCAAAAAGTCGACACTGCTGTTGAATACTTAAACAAAAACCCCGATATTATCGGTGCAGAAACATACGCAAGCCAATTGTCTACACTTAAAAGTACTATTGATAAAACACCCTCACTTTTAAAAGATAAAGCCTGCAAAAAAGGGATCTCAAGCTTTAACTATATTATTGAAGCAGTACAACCTAACGAAAAATAGTCGTTCAGAATTTCGTTATATGATCTCTTTCATACGAAAGCCAATTCATAAATTCATATAGGTGAAAAGTAAACTGCTGGTCATGAGCAGATGGTTCCCTTGCCTGAGCTAAAAAATATTGTATTGGCCTTTTTTGTTTAGGATAGCGCTGTATTATTTTTTGCACATAATCTTCAAGGCTATCAGGCCAGTCTTTATCTGCTTCTTTGCGTAAAAGATCGGTAGAGCGGATTAACTTCCTAGAAGCAGCTCTTTGCAAAAACTTTCGCTTAGTTAAATCACGACAAGTGTCGATTTGATGTATATAGCCATTTAATACCTCGAGGAAATCACCATTGACTACATCCACAATTTTCTTTGAAGGCAAAAATGGCATAAATTTTTTGCTCAGATCATCACCATAAAGGCAGCGACAGTGGTGTTTTATCCAATAACCCCAGCTATATAAATTAGTCTTATCCATGACATCTGAATAGGTGCCAATATCAAAATCAACTTTACTAACGACTTGGTAGTCTGAAGCCAAGGTCACTTGCAGTTGCGCTAAATGAGATACTTCGATTTGGTTGACAGGTTGATTAACAATGACACAGAGATCAAGGTCAGATTTATATGGCGTTGCTTGCCCTTTCGCCACGCTACCATAAATATAAATACTGTGAAGGTTCTTGTTTAATAAAGCACTAAGGCAATTGATTGACTCAGTTATTACTTGCTGAAATTCTGATTGATAAGGCTGCTCGCCAAGAACAAGAATACAACCATTTTTATCTAAAGCCACTATTTCACCATTACCATCTAACCGAATTTTTACGACCTTAACACGTTTTAAAGCAAGCACAATTACTGTTCATAACTGATTAAGTGACGCCACCAAGCTGGCGCTAAATCAACAAAAGAATGATATTCTAATGGTAACTCTAACTGCGCAGGATCATCCATCACGCCAGTTAGTAAAGCAACTGTAGGTTCGTCATCAATGGCACCCAGTGAGCTACCACATAGCGAGCAAAATGCCCTACTTGAATGATTAGATGAACGATAGGTTGCAGGTTTTCCACCCTTTCCTACCCATTCAACATTTTCAGCTGCAAATTCAAGCCAGACTAAAGTCTGTGCACCTGTTTGCTTTTGGCAAATATCACATGAACACGAGTGAACATTACGAGGGGCTTTTGCCTGAAAACGAATATCACCACAAAGGCATCCTCCAGAAATCAAGTTGCTCATAAACCACCTTAATTTATTAATAGTTAAGTCCGTATCCACTAATTATCCAAAATAAGTGATTCAGTTTGAACCAACCATTCATAATACCCAATGACTTCACGACCATTTAACCAACGAGAAAGCATATCTAACATAAGCATCACACTGACTTCTTGCTTTTCTTTCTTTGAGTGATTATTGGGTAAATAATGTACCCTTTGTGCATAACACTTTTCAGGGGTAGATAATGCGAAATTTAAAAACTGACCATCAAACTCCCCTATTACCAATCCTATAGAAGCTAATTGAGCTTTAGCGATATTTTTTGCTCGGTCTATTAATGTTGTGAGTGTTTGTTCTGGATCATTCTCAATCACATAGCTCATATTATTCAAAGCTTCTACTGAACTTAGTGTCCAACTTAATAACCCCGCACTAAACTGCTCACTCACTGCAACTTTTAATTGTCTTTCTTGTAATTGTTTGCTGATTTTCTTAGCAAAACCCTCAGTACCTTCAAAAATCAGGTTATCCCCGACACTTTGCTTAATGCTGTGCCAGTGTTGTTCCATGAGCACTTTCTGAGAAGCTGGCCCAGTCAATTTTAATTCAATTATTGGCATAGAAGAGCGATAACCGAGTACGCATGCATCAGGCAACTCAATATGATCGAATTGTTTTGCTAAACTGCTTTCACTACGTCCAAAACTGGTTAAACGTAAGCAGATGGGCGGCTCAGGTAAGGTAAAACGCGCCCGTAATCGAGGAAGTATTTGGTCATTCACCATGACTTTAAATTCTGACGGTACACCTGGAGTAAAAAATAACAAACAGTCATTAAGCATTATTGAAAACCCACACGCTGTGCCCACTGGATTATCAATTAATTCTGCATTTTCAGGAAGTAATGCTTGTTTACGATTAGTTTCAGGCATGACTCGCCCACGGCTAATAAAATAGCGCTCCATCACTTCAATCCACTGCGTATGCTCAATCAATGGTACACCCGCTGCTTTTGCTGCGGCTAATGCACTGAGGTCATCACTCGTTGGCCCAAGCCCACCGTTCACAATAAGAATATCCGCATGCTGACTACGCTCCAAAAAAGCATTAACTAAGCTTTCTAAATTATCCCCCACCGTCGTTCTTGTACTTAAAGGGATACCTTGCTGGAAAAAACAATCAGCCAACCATGCTGCATTGGTATCAACGATTTGACCATGTAGAACTTCATCACCAGTGCTTAGCATCTCAACAACTAACATTCGCAACTCTCTTTATCACAAAATAATATTCTAACGCTAAATTACCTTATTACCTCAGCGACTAAAATCACTATTTTTAAATTCATAAAAATAGACAATAACAAAATAAATAGTTTAAGAAAATTCTCACCATAATTCGTCATAAAACGTCTATAGCCATATAGCTAATTGAATAAACTAATTTTTCACAGCAATAGATAGGGTTAATATGTTAAAAATAAATCAATTAAAATCTGTCGCATTTTTTTCTTTTGCACTAATTATTTCTGGCTGCCAAGTTGATGGTTTAGTCCGTACATATCATGATGATGAACGTATTGATATTGAAATGACAGCTTCCAATGGAAAATTATCAGGCCCATTTAAAATTTACCACAATACCCCCTCTAGTAAGCCCCATATCATAGGTACTTTTAATAATGGTGAGCTTGTGGATGAAATTACTGAATTCGATGAAAACGGATCTGTGACAACTAAAGGCTATTTTCGTAACGGTAAAGTTTATTTAGACCAATAATTTTTTTCCCCTAACTCCGTTCGGGGGAATTTATCTAATTGTTAACCCTATTCCTATCTAACCAATTTACACCCGATACGCTTACCGCTATTATCCCAACAACACCTATTCTCTAACAAAAATAATTAAGATATCCGTTTATGATAAATCCAATTTTGGTTTCACTTAACCGCACTGATTACATAAGGTTTAGTCGTTACTGTTTTAAAAACAAATATTTTTCGAAAAAGAAAACGAGTAGCTTACCCTTTACTCTTTTTATACTTGTTTTTATTGTCGCGTGCGCCTCTGCCTTTCGATATTTTCAAGCAACCTTACCAATCATTTTCATTTCTTTTTTATTGGCTGTATTACTATTTATTACCTTTACGCTACGTATAGTACAAAGCTTTAATAAAGCTATTCCTGATGATGATGGATTTCTATTTATTGAACGTGAATATCGGTTTGATGATGAAGGTATGCATGAGACCAGTAATCAAGGTTCTTCATCGATAAAATGGAGTGCAGTGCAATTTATCCGAACGGATGGTGATTTATTGTATCTATTTTTAGATAGAGTCTATGCAGTGATTATTCCTGCTCGCAGCTTTACATCAGAACAAGAAAGCCAGCAATTTATTTTGTTTGTTAAAAGCAAAATATCCTCACCATTAAATTAGACTATAAAAAACCCGCATGCATATGCGGGTTTTATGTATTAAATGAATGATGAGTAGCTTATTAAACCAGTTCAATCACTTCAAAGTTAACTTCGCCACTTAAATCTGCATCATAATCGACGCCATTCAAGCCAAAACCAAATAGACGCAGGAATTCAGCTTTATAACCTTGATAATCAGTCAACTCATTGATGTTATTATCATTAAGCTGTTTCCAAATTTCGCGGCAAGTATTTTGGACATCATCACGTAATTCCCAATCATCTAAACGCAGACGGTGTTTTTCATCAGTATCTGGTGCAGTACCGCTGAACAACTTAGTTGCAAATAAACGTTGAATTTGTTCGATACAACCTTCGTGAATGCCTTGTTCTTTCATTATCTTAAACACGATAGAGATATATAATGGCATAACAGGAATAGCTGAAGATGCTTGCGTAACCACTGATTTTAATACTGCGACATAAGCTGAGCCGCCTTTTGCCTGCAATTTTTGGTTAATTGCATGCGCTGCACGGTCTAAATCTTCTTTGGCCTTTCCTAAAGTACCATGCCAGTAAATTGGCCACGTTAAATCGGTACCGATGTAAGAATAAGCCACTGACTGCGCGTTATCCGCCAGAACACCAGCTTCATCTAACGCATTCATCCACAGTTCCCAGTCCTGACCGCCCATCACTTTAACAGTATCAGCGATTTCTTGTTCATTCGCTGGCTCAACAACCGCTTCAATCAATACATCTTTGTTAGTATCTAATGCAACAGATTTGTACGGCTCGCCAATCGGTTTCAACGCAGAACGTACGATTTCACCCGTTTCTGGCATTTTACGCACAGGGGAAGCCAGTGAATAAACAACTAAATCAATTTGGCCTAAATCTTGTTTAATTAAATCAATGACTGTTTGACGGCACTCATCAGAGAAGGCATCACCGTTAATGCTTTTTGCATATAAGCCTTCTTCTTTGGCAGCCTTGTCAAAACCAGCTGAGTTATACCAACCGGCTGAACCTGTTTTGCTCTCACTACCTGGCTTTTCAAAAAATACGCCGATAGTTGCCGCACCGCTGCCAAAAGCAGCATTGATACGAGAAGCTAGACCGTAACCGGTGGATGCACCAATAACCAGAACCTTTTTAGGTCCATTTTTTAATTCGCCACGAGATTTAACATAGGCGATTTGCTCACGAACATTGGCTTCACAACCAGCTGGATGAGCTGTAGTGCAGATAAAACCACGAATTTTAGGTTTGATAATCATAGTCATTCTTTCTTGGTAGCTAACAATCAGCGTCTAATATACCTGATATTCTCCATTTACTTAAGACTGGTGGAAAATAAACATAGTGAACAGACCAGTTTTGTCTATTTTAAATCCTTTAATGCTTCAATGACACGCCTTAAAGATTCTAATTCCCTTTCTAATTCACTCGTTTTTCCACGTGGATAGTTATCATAAATACGTGTTGCACCTGAACGGCTGTCATAACATTTATCTTCAATTTCATGAATTTTTTGCTTTATTTTGGCAATTTTGTGCCTATTTTCATAATGAGATATATGGCGCAGCTGTTTTTCCAACTTTATGATTTTCTTTTCACAACGAGAATAATGAGACCCTGCTTGTGAAGATAATGGAATGATCATTAACAATAGTGCCAATGCCAGCGTCTTTTTCATGTTTTTTCTCAATATTCATAAAATAATGATATCGAGTTCATCATCATTCCCTTATTCCATCTACGGGAATTTTCTTAGTTAAGATTTAGTTATAACCAGATGAAAGAATTACGCATTTTTAATCAAATTAAGTATTTTTACTCAGATTCATTTTTTGTCGTCATTTCTTGGGGCTTATCTGGAATTAAGTTATAGATAGTCATGACTGAATAAATGATATCTTTTTTGTTATGGATTTTTTTGAAATGTGAATTACTGACGATCCCCACCATTATTTGCATCCCATTTTGCTCATATACCCGCTTAAATGGCGTCGTTTCGTCATCAGATATTTTATCTAGGAAAAAAGAGTCGCGTTTATACCGCTCGATCGTTTTCTTTGGAATACCATATTTTTCATACATTTTTTGATTAATTTCATCATACTCTGCTAAGATAACCGCTTGATCACGGCTATCTTTTCCTTGAGCAGAAATAAGCATCAAGGTGTTTTCTTCTCGTGAAAACATCAATAAAAACATTCGTCCTTTTACGGTTGGCGTATTTGGTGTGGAGCACAACGCCCCGTTTTCTTGAAACTCAGTGCACTGTAACCCAACTAAATTCAGCCGTTTCACATCAGCAGGCGTTTGCCCCCATTTAAAGCCATAAGGGGCATCCAGTTTATTTGTGCTACAGCCTGCTAATACAAGAACAAAGAAGGTAATTAAAATTCCTTTTATCATTACTTAACACATCCCAATTAAGTCATCTAATTGGATACTATCAAAAACGGATGATTAATCAAAAAACAACATCGCTTTTATCAAATTAAATGACCTGACTGAATAACGTGTTTTTACTTCACAGTCTAACGTTCCTTTTTTTCTTGTTCTTTCGCTTCGGCCATTGCGATTTCTTTCAGCCAATCCGCTAATAATGGTTTTGTTTTTACTGCATCTAATAAAGCGCGTTCATGCTTTGTTAAACGCACAACCACAACTTCTGTTTTCATATGTGACATAGCCAGTCTCTTTCTTAAAAATTGAATAATGACATAAAAACCTGGCAGAACGGTCTGACTTACGGATTTTTACACGAGTTTCGTGTTAATTTACACAAGAGAAGCTTTATTAGAAATCAATCGTTTGAATGATGGAGGAAGAAAAAATAGATACAAAAAAACCACCTATTGGTGGTTAATTGTCAAACTTAACAAAGTTAAGATTGATGGTGCCCAGGGCGGGACTTGAACCCGCACAGCCTAAAGGCCGAGGGATTTTAAATCCCTTGTGTCTACCGATTTCACCACCTGGGCCAAATTGTATTTTCTCTTTCGAGAGGGATAAGGTAACTCACCCGTTAATCAATATACTGGAGTAGACGCTCGTATAAAGATCCTATTTACTTAAAATAAAATGAATCAAATGATTCTCTTACTTCAAGATGGTGCCCAGGGCGGGACTTGAACCCGCACAGCCTAAAGGCCGAGGGATTTTAAATCCCTTGTGTCTACCGATTTCACCACCTGGGCTAAATTATGGAGGCGCGTCCCGGAGTCGAACCGAGCTACACGGATTTGCAATCCGGTGCATAACCGCTTTGCTAACGCGCCTTATCCGAATTTCTTGCGAAATTTGGAGCGGGAAACGAGACTCGAACTCGCGACCCCGACCTTGGCAAGGTCGTGCTCTACCAACTGAGCTATTCCCGCGTTAAGCTTAACTTTCAGCTTATGCTATCAAACTGGCTGATTTACTTATTTATTTTCATAAACCATGTTGCCGTTCGATGCGTTGCATTCTACTGATTTCACCTATCGAGTCAATACAATTATTGAAATAATTGGATCGTTCGCTGTTTTTTCAATCATTTCGATCACGCTTCGCTCAAATCGCCCCACGCTGCTTTTAAATATTGGAACATTGACCAAAATGTTAAGATAGCAGCGACATACATTAGCGCAATAGAAAGGTTTTCAATTAAAGGTGTCGGGCGCCATAATAGCCCTACGAGTGACATCATTTGTGCCGTTGTTTTAAATTTACCAATCCAAGATACGGCAACACTGCTACGCTTACCAATCTCCGCCATCCATTCACGTAATGAAGAAATAATAATCTCACGTGCAATCATGGTTGCGGCAGGTAATGTTACATACCAGACATCATAACTTTCAGTGACTAAAACAAGCGCGGTTGCGACCATTACTTTATCCGCAACAGGGTCTAAAAATGCCCCGAACTTCGTGGTTTGCTTCCAAAGTCGAGCTAAAAAACCGTCAAACCAATCCGTCACGGCGGCGACAACAAAAATCAACGCACAGGCGAACGGCCCCCAAGTCACAGGGAGGTAAAATGCCAAGACAAAAAATGGTATTAGGATGACGCGAAATAATGTCAGCCACGTTGGTATGTTTAATTTCATCACGCTCACTAACTTTTTGACCAAGTTGGATATTATGAATATGTTGCCCTAAGACACTTACTGTTTCAATGCATTATAAATCTTTTCTGCAAGCGCGTATGAGATCGAGGGCACTTTTGCGATTTCTTCTATGCTGGCATTACGCAATGGCTGCAATCCCCCCATATATTTTAATAACATTTGACGACGCTTAGGCCCAACGCCTTCAATCGATTCCAACGCACTCGTATTTTTTACTTTTGCTCTGCGTTGGCGATGCCCTGTAATCGCATGGTTATGGGACTCATCCCGAATATGTTGTATTACATGCAATGCAGGTGAATCAGGGGGTAAGGCAAAACCTTCGCCTTCAGGTTTCAAGAAAAGCGTTTCAAGCCCTGCTTTACGATCACTGCCCTTTGCCACGCCAATTAATAAAGGATGATTTTTATCCCAATCAACCTCAAGAGAGTCAAATACATCCCTAGCTTGCCCTAGTTGCCCTTTTCCACCATCAATAAAGATAATATCAGGCACTTTTCCTTCATCGAGGTGTTTACCATATCGACGAGTCAATACTTGGTGCATGGCTGCATAATCATCACCAGGAGTGATACCTGAAATGTTATAACGGCGATATTCTGATTTCACTGGGCCCGTTTTATCAAAAACAACGCAAGAAGCGACTGTTTGCTCCCCCATAGTATGAGAAATATCAAAGCACTCCATACGTGATATATTTTCTAAATGAACCACCTTCGCTAACGCAGCCATACGCTGTTGCACTGTCGAGTTCTGCGCTATTTTAGTGGATAACGCAATCAAGGCATTCGTGCGGGCTAATTTCAAATAGCGTGCTCTCGCTCCTCTTGGCTGGCTTTGAATGTTAATCTTACGCCCCGCCAACTCAGATAATGACTGAGCAAGTAACTCTTTTTCTGTCAGGGCAAAATCCAGCAATATTTCCCCTGGTAATGTACGATTTTCGCTACCCTGTAAATAAAATTGCCCCAAAAAAGTTTGAACAACTTCATCTTGTTGGGTATCTGCTGGGATTTTAGGGAAATAACTGCGGCTGCCAAGCACTTTACCTTGACGTATAAACAATACGTGCACACAAGCAAGACCTGATTCAAAAGAGACTCCGATGACATCGAGGTCATCTCCCTCACCAGAAACATATTGCTCTTCAGTCACCGTCCGTACAGCTTGAATTTGATCGCGAAAACGCGCAGCGTCTTCAAAGCGCAACTCTTGGCTAGCCTTCTCCATTCGCTCCACAAGGCCAGTTAATACTTGCTTGTCTTTCCCTGTCAAAAATAACCGCACATACTCCACTTGCTGATCATAGTCTTCATCAGAAACTAGACCTTTAACACAAGGCCCTAAACAGCGCCCTATTTGGTATTGTAAACAAGGTCTTGAGCGATTTTTATAAACACTATCCTCACATTGACGTATAGGGAATAGTTTCTGCATTAAGGTTAGGGTTTCACGTACGGCATAAGAACTTGGAAATGGGCCAAAATACTCACCTTTGGCATGTTTAGCACCGCGGTGCATCGAGATCCGTGGGTGCGTTTCCTGACTTAAAAATAGATATGGATAGGATTTATCATCACGCAACAACACGTTATAACGGGGCTGGTACAACTTAATATAATTATGTTCAAGTAATAATGCTTCAGTTTCAGTGTGTGTCACGGTGACATCAATAGCAGCAATTTGTTTGACGAGCTGCTCTGTTTTTCGGCTACTGACATTTTCACGAAAGTAACTGGAAAGCCTTTTTTTCAAGTCTTTCGCCTTACCAACGTATATAACCGTTCCGCCCGCATCGTACATTCGATATACGCCAGGCTGATTTGTCACTGTTTTTAAGAAAGCTTTTGATTCGAACTGTTCTGCCACTCGGATAAACCCTGTACTGTAATTAAACCATATCTAATGGCTATATGAGTTAATTCTACATCACTACAGATATTAAGTTTACCAAACATTCGATATCGATAAGTATTTACTGTTTTAGGACTCAAGGATAGCGTCTGTGCAACCTGCTTAATAGGTACACCTTGGGTTATCATCAACATTATTTCCAGTTCACGACCCGACAAAAGCTCGTATAAATCTTGCTGATTATTATGAACAGCACGATACAAAGCGAGATCTTGAGCAATATCAGGAGAAATAATTCGCCTTTTTACATTTACCACCTTTATCGCTTCTATCAGATCGTCTTCAGTAATGTGGACACTCAACAACCCAAAAATACCAATATCTAATGCTTTGAGAAAAAAAGAATAATTACTACGAACGTTATAAATAATAATTCCCACATCAGGCTGCGTGCGCCGCAATGTTTGAATCATTTTTAAGGAATCAAAGTGACAGTGGTCACTACTGATTAAAATAACACTGGCTCTTTGATGACGGTTCCAAACCACCGCTTGGTCAATCGAGGAAAATGAAGCTATCAATTTGCAGCGTGAATGACGACTAAATATAAACTCAAATCCATGCAGAGTAATATTATTGTCATCAATAATTATTATATTTATTCCCATATTATATTATTTATCAATGAATTAAATAGAAATGAATGAGGATTTTATATTGCAAGTCGCTGGGATACAACCTCTTTATCATTACACAAACACTAGGTAATTCATTTAATAATAATTAAAACCTTCAAACAATAAAAAGGAGATATAGACTCCCTTTTACTATTTAAAGAATAAATATTTTATTACTCACGTTTTAGTTTTTCTGTATTCGCGATGTAAAGAGCGACAACCAGTACTAAAATTGCCCCTGCATGCAATAACGTTGTCATTGGGTCACTATGATCGACAATAATCAAACGAATGATTGCTGTAATGCCAATATAAATAAAATATCTTAAAGGGAAATGATAACCTGACATAAAATATTTAATGATCAATGCAATAAACTCAAAGTAGAGGAAATAAATAACAATCCCCTCTAAGAGCTCATAAGCTGTTGCTCCCTTTGAGCTACCAAACATTAAAGATGCCATCGTAAAGGTTTCTTTTGCTAAAAAAAACACCAAAACAGCGGCTAAGGTAATTAAACCAATATTCAGAATCCATTGTAGTACCCATGCAATGTTACTCGCATGACGCATTCCTTTCATACTATTCATTTGTTAATCCCCAAAGAAATACAAAACATGAGTACAATGACAGCTATTACGCGTTGTTACCCATATTATTCAATGCATATTGTCTTAATTGTAAATCAAATTTTTGTCGTTAGCATGACAAACAGAAAGGAAATTTGCAGTTTTGCGGTAAGGTGAGCACGCTTCCCGCCTTACCATAACCTTTTATTCAGCAATTAATTTGAAGGGGCTCCCATCATTTTTAATATATCTTGCTCAGTCAGCATCGCTGTTTGCTCAACAAAATTATAATATTTTGGTTTGCTATCAATATAAATTTGCATCGCCAATTGCGCTTGTTTGCTGTCTTCAAACAGGGTTGCCGATACATAATATGTTGATGGATTAATTAAATGGTAAAAAAGATGTGTACCACACTGCTTACAAAATGCGCGCTCCCCCCACTGTGAGGATACAAACGTAGTGACCGAGTCTTGGCCTTCAATGTGTAAATCGCTACCGCAATCTACACTAAAACCTGGACCGCCATTCCATTTTTGGCACATGCTACAATGACAAACACTTAGCTTATCAACTGCTTTACCCGTTGATACCTTAACTGCACCACATAAACATTGACCTTTATGCATCTTACTTTCCTTTGCTATGCCTATTAATGGGTTTCTTACCTATTAATGGCTATTTTCCCTCAAATTACAACTTACTTTTCTTTTTATTTAGGTTAAATTGGCGGTCGGTAAAACGTCGATCGTTGGTTGCGTCTTGCAGTAAAATACTCTCAAGCTCCTTAGCTTCTCGTTCGGACTCCATATCCCCTTCATTCTGCTGATTTTGATGTAACTGCACATACTCATACGTAATTGCATGGGGAGTAATCCCAGTTAATAACGTATTATCTGTGGCTTGGGCAAATAAAGTTGCTCCCGTAAATAACGCTATGCCGATAAATAAACGAGTAAATAAAATATTTTTCATCATGTTCTCCTTTCACTAAAATATGTTTTAGCGCGAAAGGCTGTCAAAAAAAACACAGAGTACGTAATTGTTTTAATGATTCAGTAAAATCATGTAGATATTTGTCTGGATGAACTATTTAGATAGTTAAAACGTAAAAAGAGAGCAATCCGCTCTCTTTTATGCTATTTCTATTCAAATAATGAAACGGTTTTATAATTCACCTTTCTCATTTTTGTTTCCAGAATTCACTTCCTTGAGCAAATACCAACAGAAATAGAGTAAAACAACAATCCCGATAAATAATAAAATCCATAATGAGATTGTTAACCAATTTGGGCCTTCATCGACAAGATCGGTCGCCGTTAGTCGCTCAATCCCCCCTAACGGCACGATTTCAGCGTCGGGATAAGTAACGGGATAACTCGACATTAGCTCTGCAACTGTATAAGTTTTCCCAACTAATTGGTTATACGTTAAATTTTCTTGTACAGCTTGTTTGTTTCCCCACACTAATAGGTAAGGAGCAGCCCCTTGCACATTAAATATCAAGTTGAGTGCATCTCGTTTACCCACAATACGTGGGGGTTGATCCTCCCAACTCCCTTTTAATGCAGAAACTCTTAATGAGCGGATCATTTCACCGTGTAAAACAATATTTGTATTACTAACCGTTTCACCGTTTGCATGCTGGTTATATGCCACAATATTCGTTAGTGGTAACCAGCTTTCCCCTCTATCTGATGAGTATTCTACTTTTAAAGGGATAACACGATTAGATTGCTGTAATTGTATTTGCAGTTCATCTAAAGGCTGCATTGAGGGTAATTGATAAATAACATGTTCCCGTGAAACCCCATCATTGGTCATTTCAAAATGGAATGACTCTTGACGACGAGTTGTTTTTAACACATCCGCATCAGCGCTTACTTTTAGTAAGTTAGGGATAACAACATCAGGGGAACTCGCAATAATGGCCAAAAGATAAGGTGCTTTCAAGGCTTGAGCATTACCATTTAATAATTCAATTTGATTACTTGCAACAGTTTGATCATCCAACGTTAAATTCATAATAGGTTGATTTGTCGCCACATTAACCCAGTCTTCTTTATTATTGCTGGTAAAAATAAAGGCTTTTGCTTGCCAATCTTTTTCATGTTTAGCCCAATCCAGTGTTAGAGTTTTAATCACTGCATTTTGTTCTTGCTCTTCATTTCGAGTCAACAAATAAGCTTGATAAGATGCTTTATCTTTTGCTTGTGTATTTGGTAGCTCAAGACGATTAACTTTACCAGGTATAGATTCGACAAGAAGATATTGCCTATCTTTACGCATATCTTCATCAGTATTCACATTATCAATACGCGTAACTAAGTGTTGAGGCGTAAATGACACTTTTGCATTAGAAATAGATTTTTCAGCATCATAAAAAAGTACTGATGGAACTTCATCCCCTATTCCATTAAAGACACGAACATCTTGTAATGTATTTGGATAGGCAGAATTAAAGTAAGCATTCGCAGGCAGCTCAAGCCAATAAAAAGGCTCGTTTGTGTCTGAAATATTTATTTCTGCTCCCTGATAAAAATTATAAGGTGAATTATCTTTAACATCCTCGCCATATAAATGGCTCGAAAATAATAATGATAATGAAAAGACAGCAAGTAGCCCTCTGTATTTACTTAGACTCATGATTGCGTTTCCTGTTCGGATTTTCCTTTTGACTCTTTTGGTGGCAAAGGAGAAAAATACCCCACAATTAATATTACCAATGCCACACCAATAAAGGAGACAGCACGCGTAATTCCACCTTGTCCGTTAATATCAATTAAGAATAATTTTGCAATAACACAAGCAAAAATACCTGCACCGAAGAACCACCAGATCCGATTTTTCTTGATTGCCGAAATCACTGCACACATTAGTGCTGCAAGAGCCCAACTAATCGACAGAACGGTTTGTACTAAGCGCGAATCAAACAAGGTTTCATAATGCCAATTAAGCCCTGCAAAGTCAGCCGTTGCTCGAATGAGGATGCCATTAAACCACAAGGCTACAAGAGCGATGATTGCAACCAGTAACACTCGAAAAATCCAGAAGTCTATCTCAGTGACTTTACGTATTTTTTGCATAAAGCCTTTACGCACTAAAATAATCGCGGCAATGCTAAACAACCCTGCTTCATCTAATGGATTTATCAGTGGAATGTAATTCCAGAACGTTAATTTACCATCTTCTAAATTAGCATATCCCGATAAGACAACTAACCCAACAACAACGGGCAACAAACTATACCAGTAAATCAGTCCATTACGTTTCATTGGGGGCATTCTATTTTGCTGCAACCAATACAACACTAAAATTATTAATGTTATCGCCATAACATAAATAAAATAGCCCATTTCATGTTGCATTCCCCAAGGAAGAATAGAAACGAACCAATTTACTTGTGTTACAATAAATGCAAGGATTAACCATAAATTCGCGCCATGTAATACTCTTTGCATCCATGGGTTGCGAAGCTTATAAGCGTGGATCACAAATAATATAGAGCTGCCTAATACGACTGGCCAAATTAAGGAACCTTCACCTCGGCCCATCGGATTTTCATCATTTAAGAAATCGATACCGAGATAGTAATAACCCGCAATCCATAAGAAAGATTGGCAAAGAAGTAAAGGAACCCAATTAATACGAATCGCAAATAACCGCCAGAACCATACCGATATCACGACTAAGACCAGCATAATAAAGGATCCAGATTCACGGCTCCAGGAAAGTATATTAGTGAACATTGGCAACCAGCAATACCATGCCACTATTCCCATCACTAAAAAACCATAGCTAAATAATGAATAATTACTATCTTCATTTCGGCGAATGTGGAATAAACCACCCGCACCAAAGCAAGCAACAAGTAATACTGGCACCATATAAGTGCTGCTACGACTCCAATATAAGAATGGATAATCACTTAATAAAGTCACTACACTTACTAAAATCAGTAATGACCCTACCGCAGCTAATTTCCTTTGGTTTTGCTGTAAGCCAAACCACAGAAGTAATAACCCTTCCAATGACCAGATAATAGAAGTCCACTCAAATGTCAGCGCTAATGGTATGGCAAGGGTGACGAACCCAGCACCAATGATAATATTGCCTAGCGCCATATTTTTGCCAATTTCTTTATAACGTTTATGAACTTGTAACCCTGCCACGAGGTACAATAAGCCAATCAATAGCGAGATAAATGCAGGTAATAATCCTACGCCTTCAGAAATAAAGAATTGCAACACAATACTAATGAAAGGTGGTACAAATAATAAAGTATTATCAACAAGAAGTTGTTTAGTGTGTTCGAAGCGTAATGAAAAGAGTTGTGTTAATGCATTAAAAATGATCAGGTTAGCGATAATAAATAATTGGCAAGATAGATAATAGTCAGATTGATAATTATCTAGCCCCCATAAAAGCGCCACCCCATAGGTCATAACCAGTCCAACGAGGTTCAATGGTCGCCATGCTTGCCACACACTAATAATTAAAATACCTGTTGATAACATCAGATAGTATGAGAAGAGCACGATGTGGCTGCCACCACCTGTAGATAATAGGATAGGAGCTAAATAGCCACCTAATGACGCTAAAACAGCTAAACTAATTGTACGTTGTAATAATGCAAGAGCGATACTGGCGGCACAAATTAACAACATAAACGCAAAGGCCATTCCATATGGCAACATGGTGTATAACTTAAAAGCAGCGAAAATAGTAATATATAAACAACCTATTCCCCCGCCTTGTAAAATTAAACCAAAAAGTGTTTTTTTATTACGTAACCACCAGCCCACACCTAATAGTATTAAACACCCTACCGCGCTGAATACTAAACGCATTTGTACAGAAATAATTTCGTTTTGTACGCTGTAGTTTAATAAGTAAGCAACACCAAGGAATAATAATAAAATCCCAATTTTAGCAACAGGATTACCTTTTAATAACCAAGTAAAGAAGTGACCAAATATTGATTTATCATTACTTGGCATATTTTGATTTGCATCCCAACCCTGTACATTTTTTGTTGTATTTTCTTTGGTGCTATTAAATCGGTTTGGGTTTACCTTAGATGACAAATTGCTATTAAACCGGTTTGGATCAACATCAATATTATTTGAAGGCGTTGAAGGTGGTAGCGTCGTTATAAGCGCGTCTTTCACCCGTTCAATATTATCCCTAGGTTCTGCCTGTTGGTAAGCAACTGAGTTTTCAGCGACTATATCTTGTTCGCTTTCTGTTGAAGGCACTGAGTTTTGTAGTATTGATTGTTCAATATCATCAGTTTGCTCTGGGATGAGTTGTGTAATCTCTTGATGCGTTTGTTCTGCAATTGGGGATTCTGATAAGATACTCTGCGATTTTTTAAACTGTGCAACTTGTGTCTCTAATGAAAGAACCTTCTGATTTAACTCAGAAATTTGATATTGCATTCGCCCGGTACGACTCAGCGAAACTATCGCTAAAATCGGTGCTAGTATAACAAGAATCACTAATATGAACCCTACTAGTATCCAAGTATCCACAAATAGGTTTCCTCATAATAAAATCCACAGTTTTAGATATGGCAAAGTGGCGTTTTGTGATTATCGCTAGTGTAGATATCATTGATTCTCTTGCCAACCAAATGTAATAAACTGTTACAAAATACTTCGTTTTAGTTGTGGTAAAAGCGCTCTTATCACACAAAAATGATAACCATTATTAATACGTGGTTTAAAAGCTAATGTAACTAAGAAAACCCTTAATCATCATTTAGTCATATTCAAAATAAGCAATAATTTGAATTTATTTTAATTTCCCGATAGTCTATTTAAGATGATTACTCCAATAAATTTAAAAATATAAATTTAAATAGTGTTTTTAAATTTATTTATATATACACTTATCAATTAACACCTAAAAAACAAGCAATCACTATCATTTAATGATGACAACAATTTGAATTTTACATCATCATTGTTATGTCAATTAATAATTGAAATACCAACAGAGACTGAAAATAAAGCTTATTCCAAAAGGCAAATACATACCGCTAGTACATTTGTAAAGATTGTCGAAATAAGAAGAATAGTATAAGGAGAATTCTTCATGCTACTCCATATCATCCTCGCTGCACTTGGTCCAATCGTTCTTGGTTTAGCTGTTGGTTGGCTATCTGGGAAATATGGTTTTATTAAAAGAGAATATTCACAGGCTTTTGCTGACTTTGTTGTCAAAATTGCCTTACCATTCGCATTATTTCTTGCAGCCGCTCAAGCACCACCATCTGTATTGCTCAATATCGATTACTTATTAGCGTTGGCTGTCGGATTAATTGCAACTTATGTTATCGGGTTTGTTTTCGGTAAATTTATTTTTCGTCACAACAAAAAAGATGCTGCCATGCAGGCATTATCGGTATCATTCCCTGATATGGCCTACTGTGGGCCACCTGTCTTATTGGCTACTGTCGGATCATCTGGATTGATTGCAATGGTATTAGGTAACCTTATTTATACTGTTATCATCATTCCATTCACCTTACTGATGATTAGTGGCTCTCAACAAGGTCATAGCGTTTTAAAATCAATTGGTAAAGCGGTTGCCCAACCTTTAGTATTTTTGCCAATCCTAGGTGCATTACTGGCTATTTTTGGCGTGAAGTTACCTGAAATCTTACAAAACTCCGTCAATGAACTAGGAAAAACAGCGGGAGGGGTTGCTCTCTTTTTCCTTGGTCTGTTACTTTCAGGTATTAAGTTAACTATTAGCAAAGAAATTATTTTTAACGTCTTTATTAAAAACTTTGTTCAAGCAGCCTTGATTTTAGGGACGGGTCTTGCATTAGGCCTACAAGATGACTTATTAAAAGCAGCCTTTATTATTGGCGTATTACCGACTGCGACAGCTGTGCCTGCTTTAGCCATTAGTAACCAAGCTTATACGGAAACATCCGCAGGGACAGTGTTACTCAGTACCCTCGCCGCTCTGATTTCTATTATTGGTGGTATTGCCATTGTCGAAATGCTGTAACCCCCCTGAATTAAAGCAGGTCAACTTTTGGCCTGCTCTCTCTTTCATCCCACTTAGCTGGTTTTATCAGCAATTATTTGCAAGATAGATCACAAAAAACGTATCATAGCGCTAAGTATTTTTTCTTTTAAGCATCTGGGATATCAATAAATAATGAAAATCAGTGATGAGTTAGCCTCCGCTATCGCTTCCGTCACCGAAGTTGCTGCCATTGCAGCCTTCGACTGGGTAGGTAAACAAGATAAAAATGCTGCGGATAAAGCGGCTGTTGAAGCCATGAGAAATCGCCTTAATGAAATTGATTTCTATGGAAAAATTGTGATTGGTGAAGGTGAAATTGATGAAGCGCCAATGCTTTATATCGGTGAGCAGGTGGGTAAAAAATCGGGTGTCGAAGGGCTTGATATTGCGGTTGACCCAATAGATGGCACCCGAATGGTTGCCTGTAATGAGCAAAATGCAATTACTGTTCTGGCCGCCGCACCAACAGGCTCATTACTTCAGGCTCCTGATATGTATATGGAAAAACTCGTTGTGGGAGCGGCGGCAAAAGGTGCCGTTCATTTAAGCCACCCGCTTGAAAAAAACCTTGAGTTTCTTTCATCTGCATTGAATAAACCCATTTCGCATCTTTCCATTGCTGTTTTAGATAAACCGCGCCATGAACACATTATCAAAACCATTCGTAATTTTGGCGCTAATGTAATTACCATTCCTGACGGTGATGTTTTAGCCTCATTACTAACAATACTTCCAGAACATCCAATTGATATGATGTATGGTACAGGTGGAGCACCAGAAGGTATCATCAGCGCAGCAATTGCACGAGCGTTAGGTGGCGATATGCAAGCTAGGTTGATCGCTCGAGATAAAGCAAAAGGTGATAGCGATGAAAATAAACTGCTCGCCATACAAGAAGCGATACGTTGCCAACAAATGGGCATCGAAATTGGTGAGATTTTATCGTTAGAGCAAATGGTTAATACGGACGATGTCATTTTTGCTGCTACTGCAATTACACCAACAGTTTTAATGGGAGGTATTTCAACAGATGCCTATAGTCGTATTTCGAATACCCTTCTAGTTAATGGACGTTCTCGTTCGTTAAAAATAATCAATAACCGCTATTTTAACTAGCTTTTTGATGGTATTAAAAAAGGGCCTCGTGGCCCTTTTTTAATTGATTATGGCTTTAGCCAGTTTAAGTCGCGTTAGCGTCTTAAACATAAAACCACCTGCTTTGCGGGTGGAGTCAAAGGGTTATACCAAGAAAAACACCTTTCCGTTACGATATAGATGTTCAAGCTAATATTCGTAACTTAAATAAGGAAAGGTGTTTATGGGCATTAAAGCACAAAGCTCAGCGCATACAAAGTGGCTGTGTAAATACCATATCGTCTTTTCGCCGAAATTCAGACGGAAAGTGATTTTTAATAATATTCGTTCAAGTGTGGGTGAGATATTACGAGACCTTTGTAAGTATAAAGGTGTTGAAATAATCGAAGGGCATCTGATGCCAGATCATGTTCATATGCTAGTCAGTATTCCCCCAAAGTTAAGTGTTTCAAGCTTTATGGGGTATTTGAAGGGTAAAAGTTCGTTGATGATCTTTGATAGACATGCGAATTTAAAATATAAATTTGGCAATAGAAAGTTTTGGTCAGAAGGCTACTATGTAAGTACGGTAGGGTTAAATGAAGCAACAATTCAGAAGTATATCAGAGAGCAAGAAAAGTCAGATTTAATGTCAGATAAACTGAGTACGAAAGAGCATATAGACCCCTTCAAGGGGTAAGACAAAGTAGCAAAGACACTTAGCTTGAACGAAGAGAAAGCAGCGTCATTTAGGCGCAGTCGGTAATAAGCCCTTATAGGGCTAGAGCAAACCACCCGCTATGCGGGTGGTTATGATTACTCAGCGCGGTCTAACGTCATACGATTTAACATTGGTGCGGTTAACACCATAATAATCGCAATCGCCCCAGTCACTAAGCCTATCTTCAAGAATACATCACTGTATACAGCTAATGATTCGACTTTACTGGTCAGTTCGCCTTCTGGCGCTGCGGCCATCGAGGCAACATACCCTGCAATAAAGGCAGCCGCAGAGTTCGTTAAGAACCAAGCACCCATAATGAAGCCCATTAAACGCTGTGGTACTAATTGAGCTACCATCGCTAAGCCCAAACCAGAAATCATCAGCTCACCAATACTTTGGAAACCGTAACAAATCACCAGCCATTGGACAGACACAATACCCGCTTCGTTAGCAAATTTAGCA
Source organism: Providencia sp. PROV129 (assembly GCF_028482245.1). Lineage (NCBI taxonomy): Bacteria > Pseudomonadati > Pseudomonadota > Gammaproteobacteria > Enterobacterales > Morganellaceae > Providencia > Providencia sp. PROV129. Next base: position 181,844 of record NZ_JAMPQD010000005.1, on the reverse strand, counting down.
CCTAGTGGCAGTACTAAGAATGCCGCAGAACACAGAACCATCCCAATCGCAAATTTATGAGGCATCGGCAAATTATCACCCATTTTGTTATAAATTGCCGCTAAAATTGGGCTACCAATCATAATCCATAATGGGTTCAATGCTTGGTACTGTGCAGGTTCAATTGAAAAACCGAAAACTTCGTGCTCAACATTATGCAATGCAAAGAAGTTTAATGAGGTCGGCATTTGACTATATAAAACGAAGAAAACTATTGCTTCTAACATCAGAATTAATGCAACAATCATCCGGCGACGCGCAGTACCTTTTAAAGCGAGCGTTTCTTTAATGAAGATAACTAAAATCCCTAAAGAAATGATTGCTAAAGCTGTACGTGCAACACCTAAGTTATGCAGCAACCATGTAGAAATGGTAATTAATGCCACTACACCAATCACAGTTGCCACTAAGCGAGAAATCACTACTGGCGCAAAGTCAGGTTTCGAACCATGCTGAGAAACCCATTTCTTGCACATATAGAAGTTAATCAATGTAATGATAAGACCAACGACACTCAGAGAGAACGCAACGTCCCAACCGTAGTGTTTGGCTAACCAAGGCGTTGCAATCATAGAGAAGAATGAACCGATGTTTACGGACATGTAATACATGGTAAACGCGCCGTCCAAACGTGGGTCATCTTTTTCATAACAGGTTGATAATAAAGAAGACGGATTTGCCTTAAATAAACCATTACCCACTGCTATAGTTGCAAGCCCTACATACACCATTGACACATCATGCCCTGAGAAAGCGACAAATGCATACCCTGCAATTAAGGTCAGTGTCCCTAAAACGATAACGCGTTTTGTGCCTAAGATTTTATCCCCTAACCAACCACCTATTGCAACAAAGCCATAAACTAATGCTGCAAATGCAGAGAATAAGGTGATGGATTCGGTTTCTGACATGCCGAGAACTTGGCTCAGGTATATAGGCAGGATACCTTGTAAACCGTAGTAACCAAAACGTTCCCAGAGTTCGATAGAAAAGATGAGATAGAACGAGCGAGGTTGCTTAAACGCGTTAAGACTGACTTCCTCTTTATTATTTGTTGTGGACACAAGTTACCTCTAGTACAACCTGTACATATGCAAAAAAACCACGGAGCGCTCGTTGCGCTCTCGCATTGTTATGATCTCAAGAATTAACGTTGGAAGGGCTCACTACAAATTAGAAGAGCGTCATTCCCTGACCTCAAAACAAACAAAAAACGTGTGTAGAATTGTTTTTAGATCTCAAACATAAAATTCAATGAGTTAAAGCACATTTGATTATTTATTCAACTAAGACAAGCAGATAACCCGCCAAGAACGCAATAATCAATTAAGCCATATACGTTATTTATGCACCAAAATTAAAGAATTAGCTAGCATTAATTACCATATGAATCAGATTTTATCGTGATTTACTTCAATTTTTCACAAAATACCAATATTATTATCGACCACTAATTAATCAGTTGTTTCTCTAATGTTAAGGATATTATTCCATATTTTAATTATATTCATGGAATATGTCATACCACATTAACTCTGTATCCTCACGTTAACTTGGGGATAATCTCAATGGGAAAAAGGCATTTTATAAATTGGAAAGTGGCGATATCGTCATGAAAGGATGTTGCTCAGGAATTTTAGACAAAAAAAAGCCCAGTAAATAAACTGGGCATAATGCATTCTACTCAAGGATCTTTTTGCTAAATTCAAACTATCACTACGTAGGTGCATTATTACATTACTTCGTGTAAAGAAATGAATGATGAGGGTAAATATATGAATGTTTACGCAAGCAAACAGAAATATAGTTACTATTAAGACCTATGTACTTCAAAAAAAGTTCATCTTTTTTTTATTTTTTCTGCATCTTTTTTGATGGCAATAATTAACCATTTGATTTATTGATAATAATGTACAATCAACCAAATGATTGCACTGAACTCAGCAACACGATAATTTACCTTAAATGATTTTTTAAGAAATATAGCTCGAAGGAAATCCCTGTGAAAAAAAATTTTTTACCCTTATTTTTGATAAGCTGTTTATTCATTCCTTCGGCTTTCGCGGAAAAAGTTAGCACACCGCTGGATGAAAAATCACTGATTGAACTTGCCACTCAAGGGCAAGCTGAAGCTCAATTCAATTTAGCGATGTTTTACCAATCTCATGGACAGCTTAGCGATGCCTTAAAGTGGTATCTTCTTTCTGCTAATCAAGGCTTTAGTAAAGCTCAAATTAACTTGGCACTGATATACCAGGAAGGTTCTGGTGTCCCTAAAGATGAAAAACTGATGCTACATTGGATGCAATTAGCTGCTGAAAATGACGATCCTATTGGCCAAATGAACATGGCAGAATACACACTGCATGGCATTGACAATCTTTTAGAGAAAAACCCAGAATCTGCAGAACAATGGCTTAAAAAAGCGGCTGAACAACATTTCCAACCAGCGATGCTCACGTTAGCTTATTGGTATGAAGAAGGAAAAGCGGTCACAAAAGACCCGCAAAAAGCCCAAAAAATTTATCTCGCACTCGCTGAACAAAATCATCCACAAGCACTCTATTTACTGGGCTATCAAGCCGCAACTGGTATGTACGACAAAGTCGATTATGCCCTCGCGTTTGATTACTTCACACGCGCTGCTGAGCTTGGTTTCTCTCCTGCACAAAATAGCCTCGGCATGCTATACCTGACGGGCCAAGGAACGAAAAAAAATACGCAATTAGCCATCAAATGGTTAACCCTCGCCGCCAAGCAAGGGGAAGTCTCCGCTCAGTTTAATTTAGCGTTAATTTATGCGCGCGGCGATGGTATTAAAGCCGACCAAGAAAAAGCCTGTCATTGGTTTATTAAGGCCGCCCAACAAAATAGTGCTGATGCGCAGTACGCAAGTGGTGCCTGCTACCAATATGGAATGGGTGTTGAACAAGATGAGGTGAAAGCACTACGTTGGTATAAACTTGCCGCAGCAAAAGGCAATGAGCGTGCCGAGAAAAAAGTGCTGATTCTAGAAAATAATTTGAAAAATAATCAATAGCTCAGATTGCTTAATATTTTTGTTAGGCTGTACTTAATTTTTAGTGCTATTCATGCCTGTATTTCTCTTTATATTAAGTTTTTCAAATCACCCATCAATCAACTGAACTGTGGTTGAAGCTCAATAATGAAGAAATCATAGAAGCCACTCGCGCACTAAAAGGCCAAAAAATTCATTCCACAATTGCCTTTATCCAACGCGCCACGGAGTATATTAATTTGATTACTGAACAAATTAATATACTCCGTCATCTCACACCTTGGAACTTTTTAACTATCCGCCCTGCGTTTGGCACGGGATCAGGTATGGAATCACCAGGTTGGCGTGATGTCGCAATTAATGGCAAAAAATTGAATACGCAATTTAACCTTTACATTCAGCAGACAAAAACTGATTTGATGACAATTTATACCCAGCTAGTACAAAATGATGCTTTTAATTTATGTGAAGCACTCATTAAATGGGATGAACAGATCATGGAATGGCGCATGCGCCATTATAAAATGGTTATTCGCACTTTAGGGCATCAAACCGTTGGAACGAAAGGCACATTAACGGATGCCATGGCACAGCAAATTTTTATGAAATTTTTTCCCGCGTTATGGGATGTTAGAACGCAACTAACTGAACGTTTTACTGAAAAAATAACGACACTCAATAGAAGACTGGCTATTCTTTTATGGCAGTTCACGATAAAACATCTGCACCCCTATAGTATCGGTGCAGATATTCTACAAAATAAAAACCTTACCGCTTGCCACGATAAATTCGTTGAGGGCGCCCAACTTTTCCGTACTCTATCTCAGCTTCAATCTTATTTTTTGCTAAGCAGAACTCTAAGTAGCGTCTTGCCGTTGTACGACTCAGTTTAATTGTCTCTGCGATGCTTTCTGCAGTATATTCCGCTTCAAGATCGGCAAACAATGCTAAAACCTTTTCCAACGTGATCACATCAATACCTGTCGGCAGTTCCTCTTTGGATTCACCGCGTGCATAAGTATTAAACATATCATCGATTTTACTCTGGTTCGTTTTACTGTTGGTTTGTAAAACAGATTTACGCTGGATATATCTATCCAATGTTTGGCCTAAACGTTCATACGCTATTGGCTTAACCAAATAATCAAAAACGCCAAGACGAATGGCTTCAGTCACCGTTTCCATATCACTCGCTGCTGTCGTAAATACGATATCAGCACTATTTCGTTCTTGAATTAATTCATGAACGAGATCGATTCCTTTGCCGTCAGGTAAATAGTTGTCCAGTAAGATCAAATCTGGCTTCATGTATTCAATCATTTTTCTGGCTTCAGCTAAATTACCTGCCAACCAAACCTTGTCACAAGCTGGATATGCTTTAATGTACTCGCCGTGCATCTCTGCTAAAAGCAGCTCATCTTCCACAATGAGGATTTTTATCTTAATCATTTTTATATCTTCACTTTCGGAATAAAAATTGAGAATACTGTACCATGCGGCTGATTTTCTTCAATAATTACCGCGCCATTACAGCGTTTAATATAAGAAGCAACAAGATATAACCCTATACCATGACCTTCCGTCATTTCGGTTTTCGTTGTCACTCCGCGCTCAAACCATTTGTCTTGAATTTCTGCAGGGAAACCGCATCCTTGATCTGCAACCTCAATGACAATCTCCCTTCCTTCATCGGAAAGGTATAACTCCACTTGTTTATTACCCTGGTTATTTTTCAAACTGGCTTCAAATGCGTTATCGAGCAAATTACCTAATATGGCACAAAATTCTGTACTATTTAAGGACTCAGGCAATACATGAAGCTGGCTGCCTGGTGTAAAAACCAACTGTAAGCCCAATTCTTTTGCACGGTGATACTTACCAAACAATAACCCAGCAACTTGCTTATCAAAGAACTGTTCACGTAACGAATCTATAAGTTGTTGCTGAGATTCAGACTCACCTTTAATTAATGCAAGCGCTTGATCATATTCTTTCATTTGCAATAAACCACTCAACGTAGACATCCAATTTAGATGCTCATGCCGCAGAGTACGCAAATTTTCTACGTATTGGCGTACTTGTGTCAATTGGGAATTTAATGATTCAATATCATTTTGACTGCGGAAACTAATTACTGCGCCAATTAGGTGATTTTCGTCCCAAATTGCAACTCGATTAGCTATCACATTTAATCCATTAAATTCACACAATACATCATGTTGAATCGTAGCAATATCTACGGTAAAAAAATCAGCAGGCGAAATATGCTCTGAGATTGATTTACCAATAAGTTGCCCTGTTGGTTTACTTAAAGACAACATCTTTCGTGCATTGGAATTAATATTAATAATTTGCCCATGCTGGTTTACCGCGATGATCCCTTCAAAAACAGCATCAAATATTCCCTTTTGCACAAGAACTAGCTGCGTAATTTCTTCAGGTTCCATCCCCAGCATTTGCCGTTGAATTAATCGCGTAAATCCCCAGGAAAGAAATAATAAAATGACCAGAACGCCAAGAAAAGTTGCTCCCGTTTGGACAAACAGCTCGCTACGAGAAGTGTCTATCTTATTGGTTAGATAACCGATGGATACAACACCAATAATTTTTCCATCTTCATCAAATATTGGCGTTTTTGCTCGCATGGCATTACCAATGGACCCTTCCCCACCAATAAAATAACTTTCACCACTTTCAAGCGCCCCTGGCTTATTCCATTGCATTTTATAGCCGACTTTTTCACTGTTCGGATGATAAAGCCGCATGGAATTTTCATCGCCAATCACGACATAGTCGTAATCAGAATCTTGGTTTAGTTTATCTGCAATAATTTTCAGTTGTTGAATATCACGGTGTTTAACGGATTCAATCACGCCATCCATTGACGCAATCAGCTTTGCTTGGCTCATGGCTAACGAGCGAATATTCGCCATCATCCTATTTTCAGCCGTATCCGTAAAATATTTACCTAGCCCTAACGTCAAAAATAACGAGACAACCAATAGAAGAAAGAAAACTCGCACTGAAAAGGAAATTGAGTTTACTTTTATCAATGTAGAGAAAGCATGCTCTTTTTTCATATAGGCTCTTGTTACCAACTGAAAAGTAAAAAACTTGTTACAGTAGAAATCACAGAATAATTGATATTAGAAATATAAGCTAGAGACATAATACACATATTATTAATTAAACACATTAAAACCAAGCAATAAAGCACATATCGAATAATTAAAAACATTAAAACCATTAAACAAATACAAACTCATTTTAGAAACATGAAATAGGTCAAATATATTAAATATAGGACCTTTAATATTAATCTTGAAAAAGATAATTAAATAAGAGTTTATATTTTTAAGAATAAGAAAAACCAAAAAATACTTATTTAATTAATTTTAACATTAGCAACATTTTAAAAACATCTCTAAAAGAGATGCAGGATACTATTATGTTCGAAAACATAACGTTTAATCAGGTAAAACGTCATGAGAACAGGAAACTTGCTGAAATAACTCAGTTTTTAAAGGAAAATGATTTAGAGCTTGATGCAAGCATTGACGTTTTCATTACGATAACCCGTAATGAGGAATTAATCGCGTGTGGTGGACTGGCAAAAAACGTTATTAAATGCGTAGCAATTAGCGATGACGTTCGTGGTGAAGGTCTCGCGTTAAAATTAGCAACCGAGCTTGTTAATCTTGCTTACGAAAATAATACAACTCATTTGTTTATTTATACTAAATTTCAAAATGAAAACCTATTCCAGCAATGCGGTTTTCATACTATAGCGACTGTGCCTGATGTGATGGTATTGATGGAAAATAGTTGCTGTTATCTAAAACGTTATATTCAAAGTTTAAAAGCACAGCGTGTCGACGGTAAAAAAATTGGGGCCATCGTAATGAATGCCAACCCATTTACCTTAGGCCACCGTTATTTAATCGAACAAGCAGCTAAAGCCTGTGATTGGCTCCACTTATTTGTTGTTAAAGAGGATACCTCTCGCTTCCCTTATAAAGTCAGACTGAACTTAATTGAAGCAGGTACAAAAGGTATTGAGAACCTCACCATTCACCGAGGTTCTGAATATATTATTTCTCGGGCAACGTTCCCTTGTTACTTTATTAAAGACAAAACGGTAGCCAATAACTGTTATACCGAAATCGATATTAAGATTTTTCGCCAATATATTGCCCCTGCATTGGGGATAACCCATAGATTCGTCGGATCAGAGCCATTTTGCCAAGTCACCAACCAATATAACCAAGACATGCGCTATTGGCTTGAAACGGATGCGATGAATTTTCCTCCTATAGAACTCGTTGAATTTCCGCGAACAGTCATCAACGGAACGGCGGTCTCCGCCTCACAAGTTAGAAGACTACTCGCTAAAAAAGATCTTGCGGCTATTAAGGCGATTGTGCCTGACGCGACATATCAATATTTACAAGAGATGCTCGCTAATCAAGCAACATCAACGACAAACCGCATCGAAAGTTCTGAATTAGCTATAGGTGAAATATGAAGATTAAACATGCAGCCGTTGCTGGCACACTTGAATCAAGTGATGTCATGGTTCGAATAGAACCGCTAGAAGATACTCAAGAAGTTTCCGTGCAAATAACCAGCAGTGTTGAAAAACAATTTGGTGATGCTATCGCTAGTATCGTTCAGGAAATGATAGTTCAGCATGATATTCAAGGTGCTCAAATCATCGTCGATGATAAAGGTGCATTAGAGTGTGTACTAAAAGCGCGTTTGGAAGCCCTACTCGCTCGTGCTTGTGATATCGATTATTTGCCATGGGAGAATAAATAATGACACCAGAACAAAAATCACGTACACGCAGAAGCATGCTTTTCGTTCCTGGTTCAAATGCGGCGATGTTAAGCAACTCGTTTATTTATAAAGCAGATGCACTGATGTTTGACTTAGAAGACTCCGTGACATTACGCGAAAAAGATACCGCACGTCGCTTGGTTTATCATGCATTACAGCACCCTTTGTATGCCGATATTGAAACTATTGTTCGTGTGAATGCTTTAGATTCTGCCTTTGGTGTTGCTGACCTTGAAGCTGTTGTTCGTGGCGGCGCAAATATTGTGCGTTTACCAAAAACAGATACTGCTCAAGATGTCACCGATATCGAAACTGAAATATTACGTATTGAAAAAAGTTGTGGTCGTGAAGAAGGTAGCACAGGTTTATTAGCAGCGATTGAATCACCGATGGGGATCACACAAGCGGTGAATATCGCCCACGCATCACCAAGACTTATTGGCATCGCATTAGGTGCCGAGGACTATGTCCGCAATTTGCGCACCGAGCGGTCTCCTGACGGCGTTGAACTCCTCTATGCTCGGTGCGCCATTTTACAAGCCGCACGCTCAGCAGGTATCCAAGCCTTTGATACCGTTTATTCTGATGCAAATAATGAAGAAGGTTTCCTACGCGAAGCCGCACACATTAAACAACTCGGCTTTGATGGCAAATCATTAATTAACCCAAGACAAATTGAGTTACTCCATAACTTGTATGCGCCAACTCAAAAAGAAGTCGACCATGCTCAACGTGTTGTTGATGCCGCAGATTCCGCAGCCCTTGAGGGTAAAGGCGTGGTGTCATTAAACGGAAAAATGGTTGATGGCCCAGTCATTGACAGAGCCCGCTTAGTATTATCTCGCGCGGCATTATCTGGTATTCGGGAAGAGTGAGGCAAAAAATGACAACAAATACTCAACGTCAAACACGCGTAAGTGCTTACCTACAACCTAAAAGCGATGAAGCATTACGTGAATTTAAAGATATTGGTAAAGTCCAACAACAAGTTCAAAAACCAAGAAACCGCAAGCTATGTGATGACTTACAAGTGGCTATTCGCCGCTCAGGTTTGCAAGATGGCATGACAATTTCGTTTCACCATGCGTTTCGTGGCGGCGATCTGACGGTCAATATGGTCATGCAAGTGATTGCCGAAATGGGCTTTCGTAATCTGACATTAGCGTCCAGTTCCTTAAGTGCATGCCATTCACCGCTGGTCGAACATATTCGTCACGGTGTTATTCGTAAGATTTATACCTCAGGTATTCGTGGTCCACTGGCTGAAGCGATTTCTCGTGGCGAACTTGAAGAGCCAGTGCAAATTCATTCTCATGGTGGCCGTGCAAACCTTGTGCACAATGGCGAGCTGCGTATTGATGTCGCCTTCATTGGTGTGCCATCTTGCGACGAATACGGTAATGCTAACGGATATACAGGTACCGCCAGCTGTGGCTCGTTAGGCTACGCTAAAATTGATGCCGAAACGGCGAATAAAGTCGTCATGCTAACCGAAGAGATATTGGATTATCCACACAACCCGTCCAGCATCAAGCAAGATGAGGTCGACTATATCGTTAAGGTTAAACGTGTCGGTGATGCAGATAAAATCGGTGCTGATGCCACCCGTATGACCTCAAACCCAAGAGAACTACTGATTGCGCGTACTGCCGCTGATGTTATTGAAAAATCAGGCTTCTTCAAAGAAGGGTTTTCATTACAAACGGGTACTGGGGGCGCATCCCTTGCCGTGACTCGCTTCCTTGAGGACAAAATGCGCCGCCACAATATCACCGCAGGCTTTGCCCTTGGCGGTATCACATCAACCATCGTCGATTTGCATGAAAAAGGCTTAATTCGCAAATTATTAGACGTACAAAGTTTTGATAAAGCGGCAGCAGAGTCTCTTGCTCGTAACCCAAATCATATTGAAATCAGTGCCAATCAATACGCCTGCTTTGACTCTAAAGGTGCTTCTGTCGACATGCTCGATGTTGTCGTACTCAGTGCTCTGGAAATTGATACACGCTTTAATGTCAATGTGTTAACAGGTTCTGATGGTGTTATCCGCGGTGCATCGGGTGGTCACAGTGATACCGCAGTCGCTGCAAAATTATCCATTATCGTTGCGCCATTAGTGCGCGGTCGTATCCCAACGTTAGTTGATGAAGTCCTGACTTGCGTTACCCCAGGGTCAAGCGTCGATATTTTAGTGACCGACCATGGTATTGCCGTAAACCCTGCACGACCTGAATTGAAGCAGCAATTAGAAAGCCAAGGTATCAAAACGGTTTCAATTGGCTGGTTAAGAGAACGCGCTCAGTTACTCACGGGAACACCTAACCCTATTGAATTTACAGATAAAGTCGTTGCCGTCGTGCGTTACCGTGATGGCTCTGTGATTGATGTTGTTCATCAAGTGAAGGAGTAACTATGTTTTGCCCACTGCCTGATACTCAAGAGCAATTTGAAATTTCCTTACCTGAGCTGTTGGCAAGCCGTGATGCCCGTCAGGCACGCCAGCAACAATGGATTGGTCTCCATCAGGTAACCTTGATTTCATTTACTGTCGTTTTCCCAGGGGCTGTCAAAGACAACTCCCTTGTTAGACATGTGTTTAATCAGGGCCTAAATGCGCTTAAACAAGTTGCTTTATGCAGGCAGTGGGTACTTTTATCTCAACAATCATGGGCATTAAGCACGGGGCCTGAATGTTTAGTCGCCGTTGATGCTGATGCCATTGAAGTCAAAAAGACATTAATTGAGGCCGAAGAACGCTCCCCTGTGGGACGTTTATGGGATTTTGATGTCTTTGATGCACAAGGAAAACAATATTCACGTGGTCAATTAAATCTACCTGCAAGGCGTTGTTTAATTTGTGAAAAAGAAGCCAAAATCTGTGCTCGTCATCGCTCTCATCCCTTGGCAGATATTCTTTCTCGCATAGCGGAGCTAGCCCATGGAACTTGTTAACTACTCACAAACCCTAAGTGACCAGCTTACTCACTATTACAGCCAGTTAGCTTGGCAAGCCATGCTCGCTGAAGTGAACTTAACCCCAAAACCAGGTTTAGTAGACAAACACAATACAGGCGCTCATAAAGATATGGCGCTAACGGATTTTCATTTAAGTGCCAATGCCATCGCCAAATTTTTTCCACTATTTATTCAGGCTGGCACACAATATAAAAATCTACCGATTAAACAGGTTTTAAGCAAAATTAGAACTATCGGGATGGCGTGTGAAACCGCCATGTTCCAAGCCACTCAAGGTGTAAATACCCATAAAGGCAGCATTTTTTCATTAGGTTTAGTATTAACCGCAATTGGTCGCTTAGCCGCATTACAGCAAACCGTGACACCAGTTGCGATTAGCCAATTAGTTGCAGGGATGTGCCAAGGAATTTGCGCTGAATTGATGCAACCTACGGATACTCCAACAGCTGGCCAACGTTTATATCAACAATTTGGTTTTACTGGAGCACGAGGGGAAGCTGAAGGTGGCTACTCGCTAGTTATCAACCATTCATTGCCCTTTTATTTACAGCAACTAGCAGCGCAACAGGATGCTGAAATAGCTTTAATAAATACGTTAATTCTATTAATGAAAATTAATGATGACACCAATATTGCAAATCGTGGCGGCTTAAATGGTTTAATTTGGGTAAAACAGCAAGCAACCAAATTATTGCAAGAGGGGATTAATCATCCTGATGATTTAGTCAAAGTAAAACAATTTGACCAGCACTGTATTGAAAAGAATCTAAGCCCAGGTGGTAGCGCAGATTTATTAATTTTAACGTGGTTTTTTGCCCGTCTGCCTAGACAAGGCTTCGGTATTTAGCATTAAAAATTAAAACAACTTATATGTTCACCAACACAGGAACCCATTCAATAATTTAATTAATAAAGATTAATAAAAATATATTTAATTAAGTAATAGTTATTGATTTAAAGAATTTATAACATATTGGAAATAGCTAAATAATGACAATGAATATCAAAATCATTATTCCTATTAAGGCATTGCTATACCTCCAATATGACGAAAAACCGAATTCATAATATTCAAGTTTTAATTTCGTTAAGGATCAAGCCTATGCCAAAAGACAAAATCTGGAAACTGCTACTTCTGATAGCAATTCCAATCATTATCGCCTTAATACCGACTCCTGAGGGGTTACCGCATATCGCGTGGTTATTATTTGGTCTTTACCTCGCGGCTATTGTTGGACTGGTACTAAAACCTTATTCAGAACCTGTTATTTTGTTAGCCACTATTGCCGCAAGCGCCATCATAATTGGTGTAACAGGTACGAAAGATGTTAAAGCCAGTGAAGTCTTAAGTGGTTATGCATCAGGGACAACATGGCTGGTATTTGCGGCATTTACGCTGAGTGCTGCATTTGTTATTACAGGTTTGGGTAAACGCCTTTCGTACATTTTGATTGGTAAATTGGGCGGCACTACATTAGGCCTTGGTTATGTCACTGCGATCCTTGATTTAATTATTGCCCCAGCAACGCCATCGAATACCGCTCGTGCAGGTGGGATTGTTTTCCCAATCATAAACAGCGTGGCAGTAGCATTAGGTTCTGATCCTGAAAAAAGCCCTCGCAAAGCAGGCCACTACTTGTTAGTCAACGTATACATGGTGACCAAAACGACCAGCTATATGTTCTTAACAGCAATGGCACCAAACGCTTTAGCATTAGCCATGATGAGTGACATTATGGGCATTCATTTAAGTTGGGGTGGATGGGCACTCGCGGCATCGGTTCCTGGCTTAATTATGCTGATTTTGACACCACTGATGATTTATAAGCTGTATCCACCTGAACTCAAAAAGGTGAATAACAAAGAGATCGCAGCAAAAGGCTTAGCAGACTTAGGCCCAATGACGATGCGTGAAAAACTGTTGGCTATCATCTTCGTTATCGCACTGTGCGGCTGGATTTTCTCTGACTTTATCGGTGTGAGTGCATCCAGTGTCGCTATCGCTGTCATGGCATTAACCTTAATTTTAGGTGTTGTCACATGGGATGATGTGCTGAAAAACAAAGGGGGTTGGAACACCCTGATTTGGTACGGCGGTATCATCAGTATGTCAGGCGTTCTCACTAAAGCAGGCTTCTTTAAATGGTTAGCCGACACCATGAGTCAGTATCTCTCTTTCGGTGACCAAGCCATGTTAGCTTTCTTTGTTATCATGTTTATCAGTGTCGCCATTCGTTACCTGTTCGCATCAGGTGGTGCTTATGTGGCCGCGATGGTGCCTGTATTTGCCACTGTCGGTATGGTCGCAGGTGCACCTCCAATGTTACTGGCATTAGGCTTACTGTTCTCTAACGCATACGGCGGAAGCGTAACGCACTACGGTGGTGCCGCAGCACCAATCGTATTCGGTGCAGGCTACAACGATATTCGTTCTTGGTGGATCATCGGTGGATTAGTCGCATTCGTTAGCTTATTCGTCCACATGACTATCGGTTTAGGTTGGTGGGAAATCTTGATTAGCATGGGTCTAATTTAATGCGCTCTATTCTAATCAATCACTAAGTTATTCAATGGGGTGCAATATCAATTATGCCCCAGACCAAGATATAACGATCATTCACGCTAATCCTCTAAATAGTTCGGATTGCGGCTAGGCGGCAAGTGAAGGCATCCCAAGGAGCATACACAAGTATGTGACTTGGGTAACTGAAAGAAGCCAACATTACCACAGCGGGAAACTGAACGGGTTTACCCTAAATAGTTCACGTTGTGGCTAGGCAGCAAGTGAAGGCATCCCAAGTCACATACATAAGTATGTGACTTGGGTAACTGAAAGAAGCCAACATTACCACAGCGGGAAATTGAACGGGTTTACCCTAAATAGTTCACGTTGTGGCTAGGCGGCAAGTGAAGGCATCCCAAGGAGCATACATAAGTATGTGACTTGGGTAACTGAAAGAAGCCAACACCGCCACAGCGGGAAATATAACGGGTAAACAGATGAAAAAAATCCCTTGCACATTAATGCGTGGAGGCACATCGAAAGGTGTATTTCTACTGGCAGACTATCTTCCTCAAGATATTGAGCAACGTGATCAACTGATCCTTGCGATTATGGGTTCTGGCCATGCACTACAAATTGATGGTATTGGTGGCGGAAGTCCTCAAACCAGTAAAGTTGCCATTATCAGCCCATCCGCCCACCCTGATGCAGATATCGATTATTTATTTGCTCAAGTTTCCATTACTGAACGTATTGTTGATACGGCACCAAACTGTGGCAATATTCTTTGTGCCGTAGGCTCTTTTGCTATTGAAAAAGGTTTAGTTCCTGCTACTGACGGAACAACGACGGTAAGAATTCGCAATATCAATACCAATACATTCGTGAATTCGACCGTACAAACACCTAATGGGCAAGTTGAATATGATGGGGATACTGCTATTGCCAGCGTTCCTGGGCATGCCGCCCCTGTTGCTCTCACATTCTTAAATGCATGTGGTACCAAAACAGGTAAGTTACTCCCTACTGGTCATTCAATTGATACGATTGAAGGGGTCGAGGTCAGCTGCATTGATATGGCGATGCCTGTAGTGCTAATTGATGCACCTCAGCTGAATAAAACTGGTTACGAAACCGCAGAACAACTTGAAAAAGATACAGAGTTTATGCAGAAACTTGAGGCGATTCGAATCAAGGCAGGTGAAGCGATGGGATTAGGTGACGTTAGCAAAAAAGTGATCCCAAAACCTATTTTAGTTTCACCAGCTATCCATGGAGGAACAATCAATGTACGTTACTTCATGCCGCATAAATGCCACGGAGCTCTCGCTGTAACAGGTGCTATTGCTATCGCGACAAGTACCATCTTACCAGATAGTATCGTGAAGCAATATATTCATTCCGTTGATATGCAAAACATTTCGATTGAACATTTAAGTGGAAAATTTGACGTATCTTTGAGCCAAAAAGGGAATTCACCGGAAGGTTTGCAGGCGTCTATCATCCGCACTGCCAGAAAATTGTTTGAAGGGGATGTTTACGTTCCTTAGAACTTGTTACCTCAGAGCCTGTTCAAAAACGGGCTCAACCCACAATAATTCTCGATACCCAAACTTCCCCCTAACACCGCGTTACATACTATGGCCCCGTAAATACACACACTATTTTTATGCTTTCCGGTATTGATTAAAATACTTAACCAATGCCCGTATATAAGGTATTCACTCTAGTTTTATTTATGTACTCTATAATTATAATAACTATTAATTTAATAATTGGAGTCATAATAGTGATGCCGCCTAATTGTCTCCCATCTACACGTCAACGAAATCATCTCCCTTCAAATGAGGTGCCATCAGAAATTTCTCCCGCTAATTACGAAATGGGAAGATCGCGATTAGAAAGGGCTGTAGAACCCGCTAAAGAGAACGAATATATGAAAATACAATCACAAGCTGCAAAAATAGCTATACAAAGGATGCTTTCGTCAACCGGAAAAGGGAGCTAGGCTTTATATCAAAGTATCAACAAGGGCGTAGCATAAAACATTATTCTAAAATAACTGTGCTATCTAGCGGCTATTTTATCTTTCGTGAAGCTATTTTTCATTGCACATGTCAGGTTTAACGTTGAAGAAATGAAAGAGAAGAAAATTAAATACGTAAGTATTAAGCGATGCTCTAAATAATTCGAGTTGCAGGCAGACGACAAGTCAAAGTAATCCGATAGTATATATGAGTAAAAACTCCCCGCCTCACTGGCAATAGGCGGGGAATTTATTTTATACCAAGTCAAGTAAGTCGATAAATTCCCCATTAATGTAATAAGAAACTTGATGGGCTTCATCGGGTGTCGGTAATTCTAACTTCCCAGCCATGCGCTCCATGACTTGTTCAGGAACGGCATACTGACGTTGCTGGTTTTGCTGGCGCCATTGTTTAAATGGCACTTCCAAATAGACTAAGTGGACTTTGGCTTGGTAGCGTTCAAACAAACTGATCATACTGGCTCGCAACGAAGCACTTAACGACGTCGCATTCCAAATAAAATCCGTTCTTGTACGCAAAAACTGTTTGGCCTGCTCTTTGCCTTGCTGCGCCACCCACCCTTGCGCATTTCTGTCCGCAGGGCTAATTTTGTGCTCACGACGAATTTCATCAAGACATACCATCTGAGTTTGTGGGTAAAATTGTTTCACAAAATAATCTTTACCCATGCCTGGTAAACCACACAACATGATGACTTCACTGCCTTCTTCCTCAAAAGGTTGATAGTCTGGCATCCCCCTTTGGTGATGGAAGTAATGAAAACGCCCCGCCAAAGAAGCAAACTCTTTCGGCTTATCCCAACACCCTTGTTCGCGGCAAAACAACTCGAACAACTCAATACGTGCTAATAATTCTGCTTTGTCTTCACAAATGCGACCTATCGCATCCGCCTTTGCTAACATGCACAATAATGGCATCTCAACACGTAGCGAAGCGGCAAAGAGAGTGCGTTCTGGATCAGGTTTTTCCATCAACCATAAAGGTAAGCCGTGAAAACGGACAAGTGCCGCAATTTTTTCACGCACTGCAAATGGAGTATCTACTTGGCGAAACAAGATATTTCGTGCGGATAACTCCCCTTTTTTAGCATGCCCCGGTGAATGAATACGCCCTTCTTCGTCCTCCCGCGTTGTACTGCGTTTTTCCACATCGTGCAATAACGCTGCCGCCCAGACGATATTTTGTTTGGATTCAGAAAGCTGCTGATACTCTGGCAGACTTTCCAATGCAGCAAGCACCATTTGGGTGTGAGTAGCCACATTGCCTTCAGCATGGTGTAACACGTCTTGCGGGACATTTTTCATATCCCGAACAAAATCAAACTGAGCTTCAAGTTGTGCCCAATCGCGGTTTTTAGTGAATTGCCAACTCATGATTGCTCTCCTTGCCGCTCAAATGCTAACTTTGCCCTTTGCCAATTGCGCTTCCAATGAATATCTGTTTTTACGTGGTTTTTGCGCACATATTTAAATACGTGAGAGATAAAATCATCCACATGAAAACCTTGGCTATCACGGCTAACAATTCCCTCCATACTACAGGCTTGACCTGTATGAGTATCATGGGCAATAAATTGGCTATCTAATGATGCTGCTGCTATTAATGAGCGTGCATACTCTTGCTCAGTCATCTGTTTATTTACTGGCAATACAAGCTGTGGCACAGTAGGAAAATCAAACAGTGCTGCATAAAACTGCACTTCTTCCCAACTTAGCCAATACTCCCCTTGGCGCACAGCAAACACATAAAAATAATCTTCAATATGTTGATATTCAATGGAATGCACCGCATAGAGGTTTTCACCAAATAGCTCAATATTCCCTAAATCATCTTTAATCAATTGCCACCGCTGGCGAATTTGTTGGCTCCACGCAGATTGTGTTGGTGCGCCATGGGAGCGCGCAAAAACACCATGACGATTCAAACAATTGTTTTCGCCATCGAGTTTTTC
This sequence comes from Providencia sp. PROV129, assembly GCF_028482245.1. NCBI lineage: Bacteria > Pseudomonadati > Pseudomonadota > Gammaproteobacteria > Enterobacterales > Morganellaceae > Providencia > Providencia sp. PROV129. Next base: position 164,469 of record NZ_JAMPQD010000005.1, on the reverse strand, counting down.
TGTGTGAATTAGCGTATCGATATTTTGGATATGAGACCACCAATCACTGTTGATACGATCGTCGCTCGTCGTACCAGGTGAGAACGGATAATGATACGTTCTACCATACTTTCTTGATTGCATATTCATCATGCTTTCTCTAAAGAAATAGAAATCATCACAAACCTTTGCCAGATTTGCGTCTTTAAATATTGAGAAATCAAGTGTTGGTATTACATATCTATTCCGAGTGACGGCCTCATTTTTTGGATGCTAATAATGCCCTATTAGCCAATTAGAATTCAATTCAGGGGGATTTTAGTTCAACAGTCAAGATAAAGGCTATCAATATATTCCTAATATCAACCGAAATTGGCATTATGACGCCATTATTTGGCTATCATCAATGGCATATTTCACCACAACTTTATTACGATACAAGCAATTATCTTGTAATGTTACGGGATCTTGGCCTTTAGTTGTCACTTTCTGCCAAATTTCATTGTGACGATAAACGATATTTTTTTCTCGAGTAAATTTATGATTTTTTTGGTAAATATGGTATTTCACATCACGAGGCTCGCTACATAATAACTCCCCTTCTAACTGGTGCTCCGCGATATTAAATACCAATTGAAAAGCGCTTTGTGTTGGGTTGTAAAATACCAAATCAATGTAGTTATAAAAGATGGCCGCACCTGAACCAAACGGTAATACACGGCCTTCATCTGGAAAAGGATCAAAACTGTGATTGGCTCTCTCAACGACTTGCAACGGCGAATGCAATATCATCCAGTGGATTAAATTGCTCAGTTGGCAGATCCCCCCGCCAATCCCAGAGCGAGCCTCACCAAAAGACAGTTCCATTCCTTCGACAAAACCACGGCGAGCCGTCGGCTTTCCAACTAAGCGGCAAAAAGAGAAATATTCCCCTGGATAAATGGTTATGCCATTCATGGCTTGCACCGCAATTCGTAAATTAATCACTTTGTTATGTTGCAGACGCAAATCTGAGTCACCCAATTTACGGATCAATTTAGAGGTGTGTTTGTTATAGCGATATTCAAGGCGTTCACTGGATTTCGCCTTCGAATAGTATTTAGAGGAAAATGCCCAGTGCAATCTTCGAGCCAGACGTTTTTGAGTCACACGCAGCCAGTAAAGAATAGGATGATATGAGGAAAACGGCCGACGCATAACAAAACCTTATTGATATAATTAACCAATAAATGATGTCACACCCGTTAATTTTCCAACATAGTAACTATCTGATAATTAGCAAGCCAATAATTCAATTGGCTACTTTGTATATTCTGGCAATTCAAGTTTCGATCTAGGGATTTACTTTTGATGCCAACAACGCCGCCACATTGAGATTATGCTTTAGCTAATGCACGCGGGTTATTCAATAGATTTTGCGTCTGTCGCTAAGCGGCAAAGAAAGCCAATCCCGAGGAGCATACATAAGTATGTGACTCGGGTTGACTTTTGAAACCAACAACGCGACAGACCAAAAGATGAAGAATAATCAGTAGAGACCGAGTACTGCACCAATAGCAAGTAAAAAGAAGCTAAACAACCAAATCCAGCCAAATGAGTAGCGCAAATGGCGTCCCATATCAATACCTGCTAACCCCATCGCTAGCCATGCTGCTGGTGAGAACGGGCTGACGAATGTTCCTGCATTATTGCCTATTGCCATCGCGTAGACCACTGAAGATGGGTCAACTCCTACAGTACCCGCAATTTGTTGAATTATTGGCAACAGCGCAAAATAATAAGCATCTGTACTGGTGAAAATATCCATTGGTACACCGATAATCCCAACAAAAATATGAACTTTCGATACCCATTCCATTGGCAAGATAGCGGTTAAGTCCATCGCTATCGATTTCAACATACCACCTTCGGATAAAATGCCTAAAAATGCACCTGCGGCTAGAATAATAGCCACCATGCCTAGAGCCTGCGGCGCATGTTGTGACAGTACTTTCATTTGATCTTTCGGATTTGGAAAATTGACCATCAATGCTAGCGAAAGCGCTATCATGAAGACATAGGGGGCTGACAATAATCCAAATGCTAAACAGATAACTGACGCGATAATCAACCCACCGTTAATTAACGGTTTTTTAGGTTTATGAATTGTGTCCGTCACATCTGCCATATCATCACTAACGGGTAGCAAAGAATCCATTTCATACGGCGTGGTACCATTAAGTTTTGCAGCAGCAATACGACGTTTCTCACGCATTCCCATAATAACCGCAAATACAACGGCGCCGCCCATACCGATTAATTGAACAGGAATCAAATGCTGCCATAAAATAGAGGCATCTATACCCGTCACAGCTGAAGCTCGACCTAATGGGCCTCCCCAAGGAACCATATTCATAATCCCCATACTGGCACACATTAATAACAGCATTAAATATGGGCTCATACCAAGCTGACGATATAAAGGGAGTAGTGCAGGAATAATAATAAGGAATGTTGCTGCTCCTGAGCCATCTAAGTGCACAACACCCGCAATAAGTGTCGTCATAATACAGACAACAATAATGTTTCCCCGAGTCATTTTGACCATGATCCGAATTAACGGGTCAAAAATGTGCAAATCTTTCATCAAACTAAAGAACAAGATGGCGAATAAGAACATCGCGGCAACTTTGGAAACTTTATTAATACCACTTTCAAAAAAAACAGATATTTCTGCGATAGAATATCCTGCTAATAAAGCGCCGAGAAAGGGAATACACGACATTGCAATAATGGGGCTAACTTTTCCCATCATTAATAAGGTGACTATCGATACAATGATTAAAATACCAATAATTGTTAACACATGAGCTTCCTTCTTAGAATTATATTTTTCAGGTGAATGATTTTTATGTAATTAATTTGATAACCTTCAATATTCAACATTAATTATATTGAAGAATGAATTTACTCATTTCATTACGTATCAGTACCTTGCTTATATAAATCCTTTAGCCTACCCGCAAGTCTCATTGGCTATTTTTGCGGTAATAACAACTCATTTACACTTATTAAAATCACTATTTAAAATAAAAAAATAGCCAAACTCACTATTAGAACCATTAAAACCATAATCGCCCATTAATGCCAAAGAGAATTGGTTGTTAATTAGTTAATTAATAACATGTGGAATTATCGATATATATAATTTCTCATCACTATTTTATTTTAATTTTTCTATTATCTTTTTAAAAAAATTGTTGTTTTTTATGCAGGTTAGAAAGGAAAATCTGCTTTTTATCTCTTTGCTCAAATATGAATTAAATGACTTGATTTTTTTCTTTATCTCTCCTCTAAAAAATACTGTTTTCAAATCAATACCACACCATCTCACAAAAATCGCTTATTGATTCAGGTATAATATTAGGATAACTAAAGGCTACAAATAGGGAATTCGCTAATGAGTCACCTTTTTTCTTCTGCAGCAATGGGTCTGGTTTCACTAAAAAATAGAATTATTATTCCACCGATGTGCCAGTATTCAGCTAATAATGGCTTACCAACAGCTTGGCATAGCGCACACTATATGAATCTGGCCTTATCTGGGGCGTCATTGGTGCTCGTCGAGGCAAGTGCTATCGTGCCTGAAGGGCGGATTACCTATAAAGATCTTGGGCTATGGAATGACGAGCAAGCAACAGCCATGCAACAAATGCTCACTGATATTCGACAATATTCTGATGCCCGATTAGGTGTACAAATTGCCCATGCAGGCAGAAAAGCATCCTGTGATCTTCCATGGTTAGGGGGAAAAAGCCTCAGTAAAACGGATGCCCATGGTTGGCAAACTGTCGCGCCTTCCCCTCTCGCTTTTGGTAATAATCCCTTGCCACGGGAACTAACTACTGATGATATCCAAGAAATTAAACACCAATTTATTAATGCGGCAAAACGGGCCGAACAAGCTGGTTTTGACGTTATAGAGATCCACGCAGCTCATGGTTATTTATTGCATGAATTCTTATCTCCTATTTCAAACCAACGCCAAGACGAATATGGTGGAAGTTTCGAAAATCGCAGCCGCTTGCTAATTAATGTATTTCATGAGGTGCGTAAAGCTATCAGCCCTAATATTGCTGTTGGTGTACGTATTTCCGCAACGGATTGGTTAGATAATGGCTGGGATGTTCCCGAATCTATCGAACTGTGTGAACAATTAGAGGAACTCGGCTGTGATTATATTCACGTTTCTTCAGGAGGGCTTGCACCAGAACAACAAATCCCGCTAAGTCCTAATTATCAAGTGCCTTTAGCACAAGCTATCCATGAACATAGCATGATGCCGGTTATTGCGGTTGGACTAATAACAGAACCGCTACAAGCAGAAGCGATTATTGCAACGCATCAGGCGGATTTTGTGGCCATTGGTCGTAGGATTTTATTTGAGCCCCGTTGGCCTTGGCGTGCGGCAACTGAGTTGAACGAGCAAATTAATGTAGCGCCGCAATATTTACGCAGTGCTCCCCACCAATTTAAAAATTTATTTAAATGATATAAGTACCCGCAGTGTTGGATAATTCACTGCGGGTTAGGCAATATTAACGCGCGTTTTGTGAACACTGTTGAACGAATTCAATCATTGTTTTTTGGAACTCAGGCTCTGCATTCCCTGATTTTTCCAATTCACCGTCCATACGTTTAAATTCACTTAAACCATATTTTTCAATCGTTTTATCGTATGCACAACCACAAATGGCGCTAATTGCTTTTGCAGTTTCGCCTTGTGGGTTACCTGAAGCCACCACACAAGTATTCACAAAATTTTCTTTGTATTCTGCAATTTCTGATTTTTCATCGGAGCATGCTGATAACACGCTCATCACACCCGCCATACCCAATATTAATACTAATTTTTTCATTTTTTGCCTATTCCCCATTCAGCTTTCAATGCATAAACAAATGACAATGCATGCTCTTGTTCAGTATTTTGCTATTTTGGGTAATTATTGTCTACTTTCAACACTATTAATCTTAATTTACAGAATAAGAATGTCTTATTAAGATTAATACCCTATCGATAAATCTTGCTATTAATCATAGTCGTTTTCTTTAAAAAAATCCGCAATCATTAATGTTTTTTTATCTATCAGTCTTATTTAGATAATGAGTTTGAACAACGCCAGCGGTAATAAAATAAAGAAAATAAAATCAGTATGCAGCCCACGATTTGAATTAGCGGCATACGTTCGTGATACCAGATGGCAGCAACAAAGACTGTCATTACAGGCTCTAAGATCATAATAATCGCTGCATTGGCTGCGGTAGTGTTTTTTTGACCAACAAGTTGCAATACAAAGCGTAAGCTTGTCGCGATAACCACACTTGCCCCTAACCACATCACGGTTGGTGTGGTTAAACTTGTCGGCCATTCTTCTAAAAAGAATGAAAGCACCAAGGCCACAATCCCTGTTGTGGCTAACTGTATCGTTGTTAAAGGTAAAAGAGGCACCATTCGGGTATACAAACTGGTATAACAAAAATAAATCGCTTGAACGATAGCGGCACCTAAAAACCACAACTGGCTTGCTTTAAATTCAAGCTGCGCTTTAAATAGAGTTAAACAAGCTAGCCCAATAATCGCTACTGGCAACGCTTCCCAAAAATATCGGCTTGGTCGATTTTTCAAGATAACCCATGCGACTAAGGGAACAAATAACATCGCAAGGCTCATAATAAAAGCCCCTTCCCCAATAGAGTCAGTTATCGCAACCGCATGGATCCACAAAACTAAATTCAGTGCCATCCAACCGCCTGTCATTAATATTTTAGGGAGTTGCTTCAGTGGAATTCGATTTCTTTTTCCTTTGCAAAAAGGAAGCAATATAATAGCGGCAAGTAAAAAACGCGTTCCCAGAAAAGCGAAAACAGGCATACCTTGAACGGCTTCACGCGAAAAAACCCACCCCCAAGCGGCAATCATCGTGGTTAATACCAAGAAGAATTCAGCTTTCCTTTGTGAATACATGTTTCCCTCTACATAAATTTGATCGCGAGTTTATATATCATACTGGCTTTTACAACCAAACCAATTACATTTATGGTCTTTACCTACTTAACTTTAAATTAAAAATATCCCACCAAAAAATGTAAATATGACCTTTAAATTCCCCTTATTTCCCCTTAATGACGTTATTTCTATTTTTATCTACTCTTTTTTCTGGCAAAAACTCTAAGAACAAATGTTTCTCCGCCTAAATGGGGAAATAGGTAAAAAAACTCGACAATTTTTATTCACTTTTTATCTGCGATAATCATTTCATCGTAACAATTTCTTATATTACTTAACGCATTGCTGTTACTTATTACAACAAAGGTAAATTGCCATGATCATGAAAAATACTGTCTCAACGGACAACGATATGGTCAAAAAAGTTAAACTCGCTATTAAAACACGAAAATATGCTCATGCAGATGAAATCAATTTGTTATGGCAACATGCTCTGAATACCAAGGCCGTGATCAGCTGGAAAAAAATAATGTTAGTTTCGATTATCGTTAGCACAATTATCCTGATAATCAGTGCATTATAGCATTCAACGGACATAAAAAATCGGGCAATTATGCCCGACTTTTATTTATCCTCATGTTAGCCGCGTATTATTACCAGTAACCTAAGAATTTCCACCAGACACTACCAATAAAGAACCAAATAGCGAGGTTAACAACACTCATCACAAAACCTGTTTTCCACCATTCACCTAACGTTGCATACCCCGACCCGAAGATAATAGGTGCAGTACCTGTTCCATAATGGGTCAACGACATCATTAACGATGATGAGAATGCGAGTGTCAGTGCTAATAGCATTGGAGGCGCACCTAATGCTAAACCTGCAGAGAAAAACGCCGCATACATAGCGGTAATATGCGCAGTAGTACTCGCAAAGAAATAATGGGAGTAGACATAGATTAAAACAAGGATGAGCATACCCCATACCCAGCTAATCCCCATACTATCAATTGTGCTTCCGACAGTTAATGACATCCATTTAATTAGGCCTAATTTACCTAAGAAGCTCGCCATCATAACTAAAGCGGAGAACCAAACGACAGTGTCCCAAGCCCCTTTATTTTTCAATACGTCATCCCAATTAATCACGCCTGTTGCCAATAGAATACTGAGTCCAATAAAGGCAGCCGTTGTCGCATTAATACTATAAGCAGGCCCAAAGATCATCGCAGGTACACCAGCCCACATTAATAGCAGTAAGCCAAATACCCCTAAAGTGATCTTTTCAGGCAATGATACTGGCCCTAATTGTTGTAAACGTTCTTTTGCAAAATTAGGTGCATCAGGCGTTGAGGTGATTTCAGGTTTATACATAAAGTAAATAACGAGAGGCATTAAAATAAGCGAGACAATAGCAGGAACAAATGCCGCAATCGCCCACATTCCCCAAGTCAGCTCATTACTTTGGCTGGTTTCACTAATAATCAAACTGACGATTAACGGGTTTGGCGCTGTTGCCGTAATAAACATCGCCGATGTAATCGGATTAACATTATAGTTTACTAAAGAAAGATAGCGTCCTATTTTACCTGCCGTTCCATCTTCTGCTTTTGACCCAAAACTGTCAGATATTGAACGCATAATCGGGTGAATAATTCCCCCTCCTCGCGCAGTATTACTTGGTGTCACTGGGGCAAGAATTGTTTCTGCTATCGCAAGTGAATATGCAATTCCAATCGTTTTTTTACCAAACAATGAAATAACATAATAACCAATCCTTGCGCCTAAGCCTGTTTTATTCAAGCTCATAGAAACCATAATCGAGATACCGATTAACCAAATTAAATCATTTGAAAAACCACTTAATGCATCAGCAATAGCGCCTTTCGTTGATTCAGGGTTGGTGACTCCTGTTGCTGCAACTAGTGAAATAGCCACAATAGAAACCCCGCCAATTGGCAAAGCTTTGCCAATAATAGCGGCGATTGTGCCGACAAATAGTGCCAAAAGATGCCAAGCATTGGGATTAACACCCTCAGGTACTGGAATTAAAAACCAAATGACAAGTGTGATTACAACTGCGATTAATGTTGGTACAGGTTTTAAAGGTGTAAGTTTATTCATAGAGTTATCCATACATGCCTAAAGATGGAAATACAGAGTATATTCAGATAATTATTTTGATTTACATCATCATGTTAACAATGTAGAACCTAAAAACTTTGATCGTTATCAGTTAGTTACTTTATTTCAGGAATAAAGTAACTTTTTTTTGTAAAATTTGGTTATTACTAACTTTCCAATAATGCTAATGCCATTATTGAATGCAAAAAATCCTTACTTGCTTTTAATAACACAAGAAAAATATTTACTCGCTAAATTGGTATTTTACATATTTATAATGTATTTAGGTCTATCGCATATAATAGCTCAATTTATTATCTTAATTTTCTTAATATACTAAAATTTCAATTTTTTTTATAATTTAACCTTGTTTTTTGTAGGCTGAATCGAATTAGTTACACTTTAGATATAAAAGAACACATTCTTTAGATATATACACATAATATTTCAATTACATTTACAGGTGAAAAACACATGAGATGAATAAATAACCAATATTAGATTAAAAAACAAGCAATATGACTTATTATTTGATATACAATTGTTACTTGAAATAATAATTTTTTTTGTGCATTAAAAAATGTCCTTTAGATATTCATATCTCATTCCATATTATTGTCTCTAATCTACCATTAATTACAGCACGCTTCTTAATATAACCATCGAGGAAATAAAATGACTACCAATAGCCAATACAGTAATAATTCTCAACCATCTTGCATTGTATTATGCACAACCAATAGTCAAGAGAGTGCAATTAAAATCGCACAATACCTTTTAGATAACCAGTTAGCTACTTGTGTTTCTTTATTGCCTGAAATAATATCTTTATACCTTTGGCAAGGTAATATCACAAAAGATAAAGAAGTTTTACTACTAATTAAAACAACACAATCTAATCAACTCAGCATTTTTGAGGCGATAAAAAAAATACATCCCTATGAAACACCTGAATTAATAAGGCTTGACCCAAGTCAGGTTGAGGATAACTATTTACAATGGCTAATTAATTCCGTCAAATAATACTCTACTCAAATGATTTTTAAAAATTTTTTCCATTATTAATCAACATTTGATGTATTTTTGGAAAATAACTCATCTGGTCGGGTATGGTTTACATTCAATCAGTGATATATAAGTAGACTCGCTTTATATTTATTTTCCCTCCTTATCTTTTTTGGGAGGTTTTTTTTGCCCATTTTTAGTGTTTGCTCCCCCCCATTAATTGAAATAAAAAACCATACTAAATTAACTTTTTAAAATTTTAAATTTTAAATTTTAAATTTTAAATTAATTTTGATTGATAATATACAAAAAAACACTATATTATTTTACATAATATAAATCCATTAACTAAAAGTGAGAAAAAAATGTCTAAATACAATGACGTTACCCAACATATCAGTAAACACCTTCCGGAATTAGGTAAACATATTCCTGACGTTATGAAACACTTTTCGGGGCTTGTGAGTACTGGCGTACAAGATGGTGCCCTTGATAAAAAAACCAAAGAGCTTATCGCTATTGGGATCGCAGTTGCAAACCGCTGCGATGGCTGCATTGGTTTTCACACCAAAACATTAGTTGAACTAGGCGTAACAGAACAAGAGTTAGCTGAAGCACTCGGCGTTGCTATCTTCATGGGTGGTGGCCCATCTGCCATGTATGCAGCTGAAACTATTAGTGCATACAAAGAGTTTTCAGCCAAATAAATAATGACTGTGATATTGCCTTAAATTTCATAATCTAAGGCAATTGAATTGGCCACTTAGAAAGTCGCCTCAAGTCCCAGTCTGAACGTCCTTCCTGGAATTGGCATATAAATAACAGTACCTGGGTCAAACGCATAGCGATTGGTTAGGTTATCAATATTGAAATTCACATGAAGATTTTTTTGAATAGAATACTTCCCTAATAAATCAAAAGTCGTGGTTGCATGTAACTTAGTGACAGGGGCAGCGGCTGTTCCCGCTAACCATTTCTGTGGGTATTCCTTGCCTGCATTATAACGCACACGTAAGCCTGTTTGTAATTTCTGATCAAACATTTTCACCCCCACGATTCCAGAGACGACCTTTTTCGGTGGGAGACGCGATGGTGATAATCCCCATGCAAACCCAACTGAGTTGCAAGCAGCGGGTAAGTTACCTAATTCCATTTCATCACGAGAACAAAGCTCTGAATTGTTATAGAAGGTCGCATCTAACGAGCCGAAAGCATAATTAGAGTCATATTTCGCTTCAATTTCATAACCTGAAAGCTTGAAACTATCGTAGTTTTTCATGACAACATAAGGTGAATAGACCCCCGTTGGGTTTACCCCTTGGGAAAGATAGCCTTTAATATCATTATTAAAGTACCCCACCCGTAAGCCAGCAGTATCTTCATCAAAAATCAGGTTATTTTTTTCAAAATCAATTCCAACCTCAAATGATTTTGCATGCTCTGGTTTAAGTGGCACATCGGGTGTATAAGAATACGTTTGCCCAGAAACTGTGGTTTCAAATAGGCTTGGCTCACGGTAACTGTCTGAATACTTAGTATAGACATCCAACTCATCAGTCACATGAAAACGCACTTCACCTAAAAAATCATTTTTCGGGCCATAACTAATGCTTTTCCCTAACACATGGTCATCGACATCAAAAGAATGAATACGCCAACCTGCCAATGTACTAATCCACTCACCTTTATATTCCATATTGGTAAATGCCGACGTATTTTTTCCTTTTGCATTGCGTGTTACTGGCGTTAACTCCTCACCAGGGATCGTACCTTCTGGAGTCCATATCGGTTGGTATGTTTTGGTTAACGGCTTCGTTTTTTGTTCCATAAATTCCACGCCGTAAGTCACATTAATAGGGTAATTTGCAAACTCAGAAGTATTTTCTAAGTTAAAGCCCATGCGTTCATCGGTATAACGATGCTGATATTGGTTGCCATAATGTGCAGTAACATCATCGGTCGTGCCATTACGTTGCTTAAATTTACCTTTTGTCCACCACAAACCTAAATTCATATCCACCCACAATGAATCAGGTTTATAGGAATAATTCAATGATGCGGTATCGATATCTGCCGTTCCGAGTGACCACTGTGGCATTTTCCCGTCAGATTGATACCAATATGCAGCTAAAACTTCCCCTGCTTTTTGTTCATGACGGCGGTAATTTAATTCGATACTTGAATAAGGGTTAATATAGATATTGGTTTTTAACAGCGTTGATTGACTTTCATAACTGGTATTGACCACCTCTTGCCCAGGTTTTATGGGGGCATCTGTAGTTGAATATTTATGGTAGCCATTCTTCCCTGCCAAAAAGTTGCCTTGCTTTCTATCACTGTGAGCAATCAGTACATCGAATTTTTCATTTCGATACGCCATTCCCACTGTCACTGAACCATTATTAAAGTGAGAATTTTTAATCCCATTCGATAAGCGGTACTGTGATTCGTTTTTTTCATCTGATGCCACTGATGGACGGCGATTATTATTGTAAATATTCCCTTTAAATAAAAAACCGAATTGGTCACCTTGGGGGATAATACTATTCGCCGATAAGGTTTTTAATTTCACCGTTCCCCCGATAGCACCACCAGAGAATTTACTCATCGACGCCCCCTTTTCAATATTGATAGTATCGACCAAATCCATATCAATATAGGTTCTGTCCGTACTGCCTTGGTAGCCTCGCCATGTATTGGTAGATTGCAAGCTGCCATCAATAATAATCGGCACTCGCCCATTACCTTGCAAACCACGAATACCGATATCCAATGCACCCGCTTCATTTCGAGCATTATTAACCTGTAATGAACTTTCATTCGCAAATATATCGGAATTGGTTGTTCCTCGAACCGTTGAAACATCTTTGGTATCGATTTGTTTGCTATTCGACTTTATTTTACTGGCAGTGACCGTCAGTTTATCTTTCTGAGGTGTAGTTTGAGTTTCATCCGCAAATGCCGCACTTGATGAACAAATAACAAGTAAGCTAATTATTTTTTTATTTTGAAATATCATTTAAGTAATGCCTTCATTAATTAATGATTATTTTATTGAGACAATAAAATCCCGTACGGGCAGAGTTATATATCCCTACTGCCATACTGGAATTCATGAATTTTATTGTAGGTTTATATGTTACGCTTTAAATGAAGCCAACAGAAAAACCTTATTTATTGAATGGTTACGTACCTATTCCCCCTATGAATGCAATAACCATTGAAATATACACCAATGATAATAATGATCAAGATAATAATGAATATCATTTGCATTATTATTATCATTAATTTATTTATTAATAAAATCTTTATTCAAACGTAAAAAAAGCGACAATACTCAACGTATCGTCGCTTAAGGGAATTAAATGACCGCTAGTAGCTTAATATAATGCGTTATTTCTGAGGCTCCCTCCGAACAGGAGCGCCATCCGCTACATAATATTCTGCATCACTTGCTGCTAATGGAGAGCGATGACGAATTTTGTCTGCAATTTTTTCGGCAATCATAATGGTCGTTGCATTCAAATTTCCCGTAATAATGAGCGGCATAATCGACGCATCGACTACTCGTAAGCCACTAAGCCCATGTACACGCCCTGAACCATCCACCACTGCCATATCATCATTGCCCATTTTACAGGTTCCGCAGGGATGAAATGCCGTTTCGGCTCGTTCCCGAACGAATGCGTCGAGTTCTTCATCCGTTTGAATGTGCTTACCAGGGCTAATTTCCTCTCCCCGATAAGGGTCAAGTGCTGGCTGCGCCATGATTTCTCGCGTGATACGTATTGCTGCGCGGAACTCTTCCCAATCCTGCTTTGATGACATGTAATTAAATAAAATGCTTGGGTGTTGACGCGGGTCTAATGAGGCTAAACGGACTCGGCCGCGACTTGGTGAGCGCATTGAACCCACATGAGCTTGAAAACCATGTAAATTTACCGCATTACTGCCGTTATAATTTATTGCTACAGGCAAAAAATGGAACTGAATATTCGGCCATGCAAATTTATCGCTGGTGCGTATAAAACCCCCAGCTTCGAATTGATTACTCGCGCCAATCCCTGTGCCTTTAAATAACCACTGTGCACCAATCATCGGTTGGTTATACCATTTTAATGCGGGGTATAAAGAGACAGGCTGTTTGCATTCATATTGCAAATACATCTCAAGGTGATCTTGCAAGTTTTGCCCAACACCTTCTAATACATGCACTTTTTCAATATTAAATTCATCTAATACCTCTTCGGGGCCAACGCCTGAGCGCTGCAAAATTTGCGGGGAAGCTATTGCACCTGCACATAAAAGCACTTCCTTTTGCGCTTTTACCGTTATTGCCGTCGTGCTGTCACCTTGGTAATATTTGGCCCCTATCGCCTTTTTCCCTTCAAACTCAATGATATCTGTTGTTGCATGCGTCACGATTGTCAGGTTTTTTCGCCCTTTAGCTTGGTCTAAATAACCACGGCCTGTACTCGCACGTCGCCCTTGTGGTGTAACAGTGCGATCCATTGGGCCAAAACCTTCCTGTTGGTAACCATTTAAATCGTCAGTTCTTGGATAACCCGCTTGTACGCCAGCCTCCACCATCGCTTTAAACAGCACATTATTACCCGTTTTTGGTGTTGCGACACTTACAGGGCCATCTCCGCCGTGATAATCATTTGGCCCAATATCGCGGCTTTCTGCTTTACGAAAATAGGGTAAACAATCAAGATAGCGCCAATCTTCAAGGCCTGGTGCTTGGGCCCACCCATCAAAATCCATCGCATTTCCACGGATATAGCACATGCCATTAATTAACGAAGAGCCACCAAGCCCCTTTCCGCGGCCACATTCCATACGACGATGATTCATATGAGGTTCTGGGTCAGTTTCGTACGCCCAGTTGTAACGACGCCCTTGCAACGGATACGCCAATGCGGCTGGCATTTGTGTGCGAAAGTCGAGCCGATAATCTGGCCCTCCTGCTTCTAGGAGCAGCACAGTAACTTCAGGATCTTCTGTCAGGCGTGTAGCAAGAACGTTACCGGCTGAACCAGCACCGATAATAATATAGTCATAGACCATTGTTATCTCCTCTGTTTCAGTCAAATTAAAATGATGTGATTAGAAAACGGATGAAAACTCCCCAAGTTCAATTTGAATGGATTTGATTTGTGTGTAGTTTTGCAGCGTTATGATGCCATTTTCGCGACCAACACCTGAGTGCTTATAGCCCCCCACTGGCATTTCTGCTGGGGATTCCCCCCATGTATTGACCCAACAAATACCTGCTTCTAACTGATGGATAACACGATGAGCACGTGTTAAGTCCTGCGTGACAATGCCCGCGGCTAGCCCATAGACGGAATGATTTGCACGCGCAATAACTTCATCTTCAGTTTGGTAACTTAAAATACTCATCACTGGGCCAAAGATCTCTTCTTGTGTAATTTGCATTTCATCACGGCAATCCGTAAAGACAGTCGGTGCCACATAGGCGCCCTTAGCAAAATCCCCTTCAACAAGACGCTCACCGCCACACAATAACCGTGCCCCTTGTTGCTTACCTAATTCAATGTAACGTAATACATTTTCCATATGAGGAAAGCTAACTAATGGCCCAAAATTGGTTTCTTCTACAATCGGTGAACCAATCTTAATTCGTGCAACCCGCTCTACAATTTTCGCTTCAAATTGCGTTTTGAGGAATTCAGGGATAAACACGCGGGTTCCATTGGTGCAAACTTGACCTGAGCTGTAAAAGTTGGCCATCATGGCAATATCCGCTGCTTTATCTAAGTCTGCATCATCAAAGATAATTAACGGGGATTTGCCACCCAACTCCATGGTGACCTCTTTTAAGGAAGAGGCAGAAGCGTTGGCCATCACTTTTTTCCCTGTCGCTATCCCGCCCGTGAATGACACTTTTGCAATTTCTGGGTGTTCCGTGAGCCACTGCCCGACTTCCCCTCCCTTACCCGTTACCACGTTAAATACCCCCGCAGGGACACCCGCTTGCGTATAAATCTCAGCAAGTTTAAGCGCAGTTAACGACGTCACTTCACTGGGTTTAAAAATCATCGCATTGCCCGCCGCAAGTGCAGGGGCTGATTTCCACAACGCAATTTGAATCGGGTAATTCCACGCGCCAATCCCAGCGACGACCCCCAAAGGTTCACGGCGTGTATAGGCGAATGAACTTTCCCGCAATGGAATTTGTTGTCCTTCAAGAGCTGGAATAAGGCCTGCATAATATTCAAGGACATCAGCTCCCGTCACAATGTCCACATATCGAGTTTCAGAAAGTGGCTTTCCTGTATCAAGGGTTTCAAGGTAGGCGAGTTCATCATTGCGTTCTCGTAAAATATCGACCGCACGACGTAAAATTCGCGAACGTTCCATTGCCGTCATTGCCGCCCACACTTTTTGCCCTTGTTTGGCACTTTCCATTGCCCACTGAATATCTTCTTGGCTAGCCGATTGGAGATTGGCAATCACCTCACCATTGGCAGGGTTGATCGCGGGAAATTGGTCGCACTGTGGTTGCGAGCTATCAATATAACCACCATGAATGTATAGCTGATGTAGTGGTGGGTTCTTCATACTATCTCCTGTAAAATTATTTTAGGTTTGAGCTTCGTATACCTCGCCGAGTTTCATTTCGATATACTCATTCGTTATTGTTAACGCATCGGAAACAGGGAAGGTTTCGTTACTTAACGCACTACGCAACCACAGTCCATCAATAAGTGCCGCAAGGCCTTTAGCTGCCATTCGCGCCTCATTTTTTGCCAGCACGCGCCCAAATTCATAACTTAAATTTGAATATAAACGTCGGTCATTGACCTGCTGTAAACGATTTAAACTTGGCTGATGCATGCTACTTGCCCAAAACGCGAGCCACGTTTTCATTGCCGCCTCGCTCGTCTGTGTTGGGTCAAAGTTACCCTCCACAATGGCTTGAATACGCGATTTAGCGTCTGCACCCGTTAACATTCTCAAACGCATCGCAACGGCAAAGCCCAATTGATATTGAATATGTCGCATAGTCGCTTCGAGTAGACCGTTTTTATCACGAAAATAATGGCTAATAATTCCCGTGGAAACACCCGCTTTACGTGCAATTAATACAAAGCTGGCCTCTTGCATTCCAACCTCATTAATTACCGCTAACGTTGCCTGAATTAATTGCTGTTTACGTATCGATTGAATACCTATTTTCGGCATGAGCTCTTAACCTAAAAACACATTGTCTCCATTTATTAAACGTTTTTTTAATTGAATGTTCAATCAATATTAACTACCATTTGTCACAATTAATTCACAATTTCACGGAGGGGAATAGGATAAAATAGGGTTAACTTGCTTAAATTTCAATTAATTAGCAAGAATAATAATTTTTCACCTGTTAAATAAATAAAAATGTGGAACTGCCGATGACAACTCTCAATAGTTCGAAAAATCAGCAGAAAGACAAATTAAATTCTGTGGTTTTTTTCACTTCCGCGGGTCTAATACTCGCGTTTTCTTTTTTCACCATCTTAATGACCGAAACAGCAAACCAATGGATCGTCGCTACCCTTGGTTGGGTATCAAAAACCTTTGGTTGGTATTACCTGTTAGCTGCAACGTTATACATAGTGTTCGTCATTTTTGTCGCAACATCTCGTTTCGGAAATATCAAACTTGGGCCAGAACAATCCAAACCTGAATTTAGTATGCTAAGTTGGTCAGCCATGTTATTTGCTGCAGGGATAGGGATTGATTTAATGTTTTTCTCCGTGGCAGAGCCTGTCACACAATATATGCTACCGCCAACAGGCGAAGGCCAAACATTAGAAGCAGCTCGTCAGTCGATGGTGTGGACACTGTTCCACTATGGCCTAACGGGCTGGTCAATGTATGCTTTAATGGGAATTGCATTAGGCTACTTTAGTTACCGCTATAATTTACCCCTAACGATCCGTTCCGCTCTTTATCCAATATTTGGCAAGCGTATTGATGGCCCAATCGGCCATACTGTCGATATCGCCGCCGTTTTGGGGACTATTTTCGGAATTGCCACCACCCTGGGGATCGGCGTCGTCCAGCTAAATTATGGCTTAAAAGTCCTATTTGATTTACCACAAGGGTTAACCGTACAAAGTGGCTTAATTTTCCTTTCCGTTGTGATGGCAGTCATATCCGCCACATCAGGGGTCAATAAAGGCATACGGGTATTGTCCGAACTTAATGTCCTACTCGCTTTAGGGCTGATTTTATTTATATTATTTGTTGGTGATACCGAATTCTTACTCAATGCACTCGTGTTAAATGTCGGAGACTACGTTAACCGCTTTATGGGGATGACACTCAACAGCTTCGCATTTGACCGCCCAACGGATTGGATGAATAGCTGGACCCTGTTTTTCTGGGCATGGTGGGTAGCATGGTCTCCATTTGTCGGGTTATTCCTCGCGCGTATTTCACGGGGGCGAACAATCCGCCAGTTTGTGATTGGCACCTTAATTATTCCGTTTGTTTTCACTCTATTATGGCTATCCATTTTTGGTAATAGTGCTTTGTATGAAATTATTCACGGAAATAGCGAACTCGCAAAAACGGTCTTGGAAGCCCCTGAAAAAGGGTTCTATTCCCTCCTTGAGCTTTATCCTGGATTTGGCCTAACCGCTTCACTTGCCACGATCACTGGGTTGCTTTTCTACGTCACCTCCGCAGATTCTGGCTCACTGGTACTGGGGAATTTCACGTCAAAACTCAGTGACATCAATAATGATGCCCCTAATTGGTTACGTATTTTTTGGTCAGTCGCCATTGGCTTACTCACATTAGGTATGCTGATGACCGATGGTGTTGCTGCGTTACAAAACACCACGGTCATTATGGGGCTCCCCTTTAGCTTTGTGATTTTCTTTATTATGGCAGGCTTGTATAAATCATTAAAAGTGGAGGATTTTAGACGAGTCAGTTCCTTAAATACCAATGCGCCCGCGCCACTGTATGGCAACGGCACATTAAACTGGAAGCAGCGTTTAGGCCGTGTCATGAACTTCCCAGGAACCTCTTATACGCAAAGAATGTTGGACTTAGTATGCATCCCTGCGATGCAAGACGTGGCGAAAGAGCTGAGTTTAAGGGGAGCGAAGGTCGAGTTTAGCATTCTTCCCCCCATTTCCGATGAACGGTTAGACCATCTAGAGCTCACTGTTGACTTGGGTGAAGAGCAAAGCTTTATTTACCAAGTGTGGCCACAACGTTATTCCGTTCCTGGTTTTACCTATCGTGCCCGTTCAGGGAAATCCCATTATTTCCGTTTAGAAACCTTTTTATGGGAAGGTTCGCAAGGAAACGATTTAATGGATTACACTAAAGAGCAGGTTATTAGTGATATTCTCGATCAATATGAAAAACATATGAATTTCATTCATTTGAGTCGAGAATCTCCCGGGGCAACTCTCACATTTCCTGAATCTGTATAACCCCAAATAAACAAGGGAGCTTATTGCTCCCTCATAATTTAATAATTAATGGTTCAACAATTAATTATACCGACCCGCTTGTTCCAACATCTTTTTCATTTGCTGGCGATCGTTCATCCATGGCGTTGCACTCGGGCATCCTGCTCCCGTTGGGTTAACATCACAAACATTGAAATGTCTAAACAAGGCATTTTCGTCGGCGTCACGCTGCTCAAGTAAAGCTTGATAACTTTGTTCTTCTGGCGAAAGTTTCTTTTTGGGATCAAAGACAAACTTCTGTTCTGCCTGTAATTTTTTAACCCCTTGGTAGTCTTTATCAAACTGACGATCAACGGGTGATTTCTCTTTAAAGGTAAAGTCGCTGGCAAAGCCGCAAGAAGTGAAACTAAGAAAGATAATAAAAATAGCCTTTTTAAACATAAAGATACCCTACTGTTTCGATAAGTTTACATTATACGCAAAACAGTAGTACCGAATAGGAATAATTAAATATTAATTTATAATAATATTATTATTCAAATAGATAATTCACATTAGATATAAAATCAATTGATTGATATAAATTTTATTAAGAATCTAGTATTTACGCAGCATTAATCTTCAATCACTTATTAAAGTCTGTTATTACAATCTATTAGGTCCCTGCAATTTTTTAATCTTGCTAGAAATCGTCCGAGCCGAAAATAGGCGGTAAGTAAAAACAGACCGATGAGCTGATTCTGCTGTCTGAGACTGTAACCTAGTAGATTACTAACAATTTTTAATCTTGTTCCATTCGCTATTTTTTATAAAAGTAACCTTACCCTCTCAATTGACTGATTAACTTATTGAGGGCGAAATTTCACTTTATATCACTTAACCTGCGAAAGGATAGACAATGAATAAAACGTATTTTGGTCCGTATATCGATGTCAGCGTAGATGCAACTTGGAACGATTGGCAAAACTACCCGAATGGCAGGCCTAATGCGAAATACAGCCAAGCGGCTATCAAATATGGCGTTGATATTCTTTATCTTGGTTTTTTAACCGCAACTCGTGATAAACAAGCAGCATGGTCAGCCCAACCTACGATGCCAATTAGCTGGGCAAAACCGTTAACGGATGAACTTATTACAGCTGGTGTCAACGTTGCCGTTTCATTTGGGGGAGCAGCAAACCAAGATGTTTCCCTCGTACAACCACTGGAACAACTCATTGAAACCTACCAAGAGGTGATAGATGTACTTGGCGCATCACATATCGATTTAGACTTTGAGAACGGCCTCTATGATGCAGACAAGGCGTTTGCTGCGTTAAAAGTGATTATCGAAAATAACCCTGAGATCACCCTAAGCCTAACCTTACCCACCCTGCCTACAGGACTCACAGGGACAGGGCTAGATTTAGTCAAAAAATCAGTGGATGCTGGTTTAGTCATGAAAGTGAATGGCATGGCAATGGACTACTATGACCCGAATATCAGCAGTCTCGGCGATGCGGCTATCAAAGCGGCCATCAGCATTAAGAACCAATTAAAGCCGTTCTACCCAACCGTTGGTGATAAAGAAATGTATGATTATGTTCAAATCACACCGATGATTGGTTTAAACGATGACCTGACTATGTTTAGTTTCCATGATGCGGATATCTTAAGCGAGTTTGCTAAGAAAATAGGGTTAAACCTTGTTTCGATGTGGAGCCTAACACGTGACCGACCAGGTAATAAACCATACCCTGAAGCCACAAGCTCAGGCAATCCAGAGCAGACTCAGGAATTTGAATACACCGAGTTATTTACCCAAAAACTGAATTCATAAATAACCCGATATCATCAATATCATGGATAATGGTGATATCCCATTTTTTCTGAAATACGGCGGCCTGATGTTTTGAGCAATTTTACATAATGATCAAGTTGCTGTTCATCAAAACGAATGGTTGGGAATGAAATCGATAATCCCGCCACCACATGACCTAAGCGGTCATACACAGGCACCGCAACACAACGCAAACCGAGTTCTTGCTCTTCTCTATCCTGCGCATAATGGCACTCCCGCACTGCAGCTAATTCCACCAGCAAATTTTCGATGCTTAAAATGGTTGTATCCGTTTTTTGGGTAAACGTCTCATCTTTTAAAGCTAAACGAATGGCTTCTTCATCTTGCCAAGCCAGTAAAATTTTGCCAATTGCTGTGCAATACAGTGGGTTACGGCGGCCTACCCGCGAATACATGCGCAAGTTATAACTGGAATCAATTTTATGAATGTAAATAATGGCATCTTCATCCAATGCCCCTAAATGCACGGCTTCATGGGTTATTTGCCCAATATGGCGCATTTCTTTATCCGCGATTTCAATTAAGTCCACATATTCAAGGGACTTTGCGCCTAATTCAAAGAGCTTTAATGTCAGTGAGTACTTATCTGCCTCACCTTCTTGCTCCACATAGCCCAATTGTTTCATGGTTTGCAAAAAACGAAAGGTGGTGGCCTTTGACATTAATAAACGCTGGGATAGCTCAGAAACACCAATCTCTTTTTGCTCCCCTAACGCACTGAGAATACTAAATACTTTCACCACTGCAGATACGGCATCAGTCTGAGTCGTCTTATCCATGTTATTTTCTTCATCCTATTAGATTGGCCGCGATAATTAATATCATAAAGCCAATTAAAACCACGCGATACGCCATAGCATAATTGTCGAACCTCATAAAAACAAGAACAGTGATTCATTATTTTTAAAACGGCGTTTCATTTTTATTGAGTTTCTGTACCAAATGCGTTTTAATAGCCTCATCAGGTCAGTAATCGCGCAGGTGATAAAAATGAGTACACATCCGCAAGTTGCCGTCATTGGCGAGTGCATGGTTGAATTGCAAAAGTCGGGGGAGCTGTATAAGCAAGCCTTCGGTGGGGACACGCTAAACACTGCGCTGTATTTGTCTCGCTTAACTCAAAAACAGGGTGTGACAACACGCTATATCACTGGTTTAGGAAAAGACCCATTCAGCCAACAAATGCTGGATAGCTGGCAGCAAGAAGGTATTAATACTGAAGCTGTCTCAATTTCACAAAAGCATTTACCAGGGATGTACCTAATTGAAACCTCCGCTGATGGCGAACGCCGTTTCTTTTATTGGCGCGATAACGCGGCCGCCAAATTTTGGTTGGATGAAAACAGCAAAGCACACACACAGCAACTTCTTAATTCACAACAATTTATTTATTTAAGTGGCATCAGCTTAGCGATTTTACTTGACTCAGCTCGCCAACTTTTAATGGAAATACTGCAACAAGCTAAACAGCACGGTGCGAAAATTGTGTTTGATAATAACTATCGCCCTGCTCTTTGGCCATCAAAAGAAGCCGCACAACAGGCTTACCAACAAATATTAAAATTAACCGATATCGCGTTTCTGACCTTTGATGACGAGCAACTTCTGTATGGGGATTGCCACGAAATCGAAGCCATTTCGCGTACGCAACTGTATGGCGTGAATGAGATTGTGATCAAACGTGGTGCGGAGGCCTGCTACGTGATCATTGATAATGAGCGCTATGAAGTGCCAGCAAATAAAGTCAGTCACGTTATTGATACCACCGCCGCAGGGGATTCGTTCAGTGCAGGTTATCTTGCCTGCCGCATTTTGGGCGGCACACCGTGCGACGCGGCAAAAACTGGCCACTTACTGGCAGGAACTGTTATCCAACACCGGGGAGCAATTATTCCTGCCGAGGCCATGCCAACCACCGATTTAGGAAAATGTTAAGGGGCTTTAGCCATGAATCAACTGATTGAAAGAATTAAAAAACTGAACGTTGTTCCCGTGATCACCATTAATCATGCAGAACATGGCGCACCACTTGCTAAAGCCTTGGTGGAAAACGGCCTGCCGTGTGCGGAAGTGACTTTTCGTACCCCTGCCGCCGTGCAAGCCATTAAAAATATGCGTGCCGCCTACCCTGAATTGCTGATTGCTGCTGGCACCGTGTTAACCACTGAACAAGTTGACCAAGCTATTGATGCAGGCGTGGACTTCATTGTTAGCCCAGGTTTTAACCCCAAAATCGTCGCTTATTGCCAACAAAAGAAAGTGATTATTATTCCTGGAGTGAATAACCCAAGCCTCGTCGAACAGGCCCTTGAGTTTAACCTGACCACCTTAAAATTCTTCCCCGCGGAAGCCTCTGGCGGCGTTGCCATGCTAAAAGCCCTGAGCGCTGTTTACCCAGTGAAATTTATGCCAACGGGCGGTATCGGTGTAAAAAACATTAAGGAATACAACGCGTTACCATCGGTGTTAGTCTGCGGTGGCTCGTGGATGGTGCCAAATGACTTAATTGACAAAGAAGACTGGCAAGCGCTCGGTAAATTAATTGCCCAAGCGGCAGCCATTTAATTAACAATAAAAAATCTCGTTGTCGTCATTATGCCCTTATTCCCATGATAAGGGCTTTTTTATGAGAAATTAGCCTGCATTTTTTGCTCAATACTCACTAATCCCAACAGCTGTGACTTGATTAATTATTGGTATTATTCATCAATAAAACGTTTGAGCTGTAACCGCAGCATCTCATTTTCACGCCGCAGTCTATCATTTTGATCCATCAAGCTCATGGCCATTGCAATCCCTGGCCAATCAATCTCTAGCTCATGGTAAAGACGCACCGCCCTTCTCACAATAATCACGGCTTGGTCGTCAAATAACCATTCATGAGTTGTTTCAATCGGTTGGATTATCCCCAGCCCGACAATTTCCTGTAATTCATCTTCAGCGATACCTGTATGAATACAGAAATCAATAACGGTTAGTGTTGTTAACTGTTCCATTATTTTCCTCCCCAATTCTTACGCGGGTCAAAACTCTGTTGTGCCTCCGCCAACTTCTGCCACAGTGCGTTGGATTGTGCATCACTGCTCTCTGGCATCACCACTTTTATAATCACGTATAAATCACCGGCATGCCCCTTGTGTACCAGTCCTTTTCCTTTAATCCGTAATTTTTGCCCCACTTGGCTATTTGCAGGAACCGTAATAACGATAGGGTCTTTGAGCGTCGGAATAGTGATTTTGGTGCCTAGCGCAGCTTCCCAAGGTGCTAAAGGCGCCACGATTTCCAAATCATGCCCTTTAATATCGAATAATGGGTGTGGTGCAATGCGGATGGTAATCCATAAATCACCGTTTTCACCGCCATTTTCCCCTGCGGTACCTTGCCCTTTTAAGCGAATGCGTTGCCCATCAATAACCCCTGCAGGGATTGTCACATTTAATGTTTTGGGGATTTCATTGTCGATAAAACCGTAGGCATTATAAACTGGTAAATTGTAGCTTATGGTGCGTTTGTGTGATTCTTGGCTCTCTTCGAGGAAAATAGCCAATTCAACTTCGAGGTCTTGACCGCGGTGGCTACGTGGCTGCCTTGTGCTACCACTACGTGCACGTTGAGAAAACATCGATGAGAAAATATCATCGAAATTCCCTGAATCAAAACCTTGCTGGGAGTATGAATGACTTTGCTGGCCTTGAGCCCCTTGGTTAAAATAAGGGTCGTTTCGGTGTTCCCACATCTCATCGTATTCTGCACGCTTTTCTTTATCACTTAGTACTGCCCACGCTTCGGCGATTTCTTTAAAACGCGCTTCCGCATCGGGCTCTTTGCTAACATCAGGGTGATATTTGCGCGCTAAGCGGCGATATGCGGTTTTAATGGTCTTCAAATCATCAGTGCGATTTACACCCATGATGCTGTAATAATCCTTTAGTTCCATAGTCATATCTCGTTCATTTATTTGTTGAATAGAATTCTTATGGTGCTTTACCTTGCCGCGTGTATTTTGAAAATATAATGGCAGCATTGAATTTAACTTAAGATATTTAAGCAATAATTGGAATAGCCGAACAAGGTTAAAAATTAAATATATTAATTAATCAGCCCATTCAATAGATAACGATATTGTTGATTTCACGCGAACTACCATTCCATAAACACAGAAATTATTGATAAATCCCCCTAAAAACAGGAAATTTTCACCATTTCAGGCTAAACCTATAAAAGAGCTAATTGATTGCAAAGGAAACCCTATGGATGCTATTACCAGCCGCCTGAGCTATAAAATGAATTTCGCCATATCAGTTGAAGATTTTATTCGGTTAATTCTTCAGTCACCGTTTAGAGAAACGGTTTCAACCGATAATCTAACTCAATTAGATGCAATGCTGAATAACGCGGATTTATTGATTAGTGCATGGGACGATGAGCAAGTGGTGGGGTTTGTCCGCGCGGTCACGGATTTTAGTTCTTGCTGTTATATCTGCGAACTTGCCATTGACGCACATTATCAAAAACACGGCATCGACCGTCAATTAATGCGCATTGCCGCCGAAGAACTTCCCCCCGACTGCCAAATTTTATTTTTCTCCACCGACAGCAATCTCACCGAATATCTGAAATTGGGCTTCACCCAATCACCAAGAGCTTGGCACACCACCGCGGAGACCTATTTAGCCAAATCCGCCGATAGGGATTGAGGCACTCACTCACAATAAATTCAAGAAAATACTTTTTAATTCAACAATGATGCCCTAACCAATTCACACATAATAAACTCAAAAAATTCTTTCAACTCCGTTGCGATGCTCTAAATAATTCGGATTGTGGGTAGAAGACTAGAAAAGATACTTCGAGAAAGACACACATGTTTAGAAATCGGCGAGGGAAACCATTTCAATCTTATTATTCCCCTGCTCCAGATGCTCTAAATAATTCGGATTGTGGGTAGAAGACTAGAAAAGATACTTCGAGAAAGGCACTCATGTTTAGAAATCAGCGAGGGAAACCATTTCAATCTTATTATTCCCTCGATGTAAATGCTCTAAATAATTCGTGCTACAGCTAGGCGGCGAGTGAGTTTAGCCCTAGGAGCATACATAAGTATGTGACTAGGGTGAACTCATGAAGCCAACAACGCTGTGGTGCGAAGTATGACGAGCATCATCGCAACTTACCGCGCAAGCGCTTAATAGCCTGACTATGAAGCTGACTCACCCTCGACTCCCCCACCTCCAGCACCGCACCAATCTCCTTCAGGTTCAGCTCCTCTTGGTAGTACAACGTCAGCACCATTTTTTCACGCTCTGGTAGCTGGTCTATCGCCGCCATCACTTGCGACTTTAAGCTCGACTCCATCAGCAAGCTTAGCGGGTTACCACCGTCGCTCTCATCCATTTGCGGCTCACAGCTTTCCCCGTGAACTTCATGCCACTCATCGTAGGAAAATAGCTGGCTATTATTGGTATCTAGCAGTGCTTGGCGATACTCTGCAAGGTCAATATCCAGCGCTTTAGCGATTTCTGGCTCCGTCGCGCTGCGCCCCAGTGATTGTTCCAGCGCGCCAATCGCCTTGGTCATTTCCCTTGCTTGGCGGCGCACGCTGCGCGGTACCCAGTCACGGCTGCGCAGTTCATCAAGCATTGAGCCACGAATACGCTGCACCGCATAGGTGGCGAACGATGCCCCTTGGGTAACATCGAAACGTTCCAATGCATGCAGTAAACCAATGCCCCCCGCTTGAATTAGGTCGTCGATATCAACACTGGCGGGTAGTCTAACTTGCAGTTTCAGGGCTTCATGGCGTATTAGAGGGTAATAACGCTCCCATAGGCTATTTTTATTAATCACACCTTCGGCAGTATACAAATCACTCACAACCTGAATCACCCTTCAAGCTTTATAAAAGGTACCCATTATCTGTGTTGGTTTTGATTTCAATCCGTAGAGTAAGGCACTAAATGTGGCTTTATTTCCCTTATCCTAAATAGGCAAAATTTGAATATTCACGAGGTTAATGGTTGTTTTAACACAACTTTCAAGAGATTTGATGGGTAATACAAGTGGGCGTGGTTATTTTGTTAAAAGGTAGCTTTTTCATTAAATTGCAGGTTTTGGCTTTAGACTTTGCTATTAGCTGTAAGCTGGGTTAACCCCCTTAAAACAAATGAAGCTATTGGTAAACAACAAGCGCGCTTGGCGCTATGCATCATAACCAAGGTAAACATAGCATTTGCTATGGGAAGTAATGACAATGAAAATAATCGGACTAATAGATTATATAAAAAATATAATTCTTAAATCTATTTAATATTAATTAAACATTGAAATTATTCAGGCTAACAAGGTAAAAAATTACTATTTGACAGATTTAATTTACATAATGTATTTTTACATTCACCAATGCAACGGCAGATGAGTTTAATTAAAAAATCAAGTATGACCTTTATGAAATAATTAACTTTAAATTTTAACTTAAACCGTTAAGAATAAAAATGGCATACAAAATATATTTCTTTTATTTTTTCTTTCTTTTCCCAATGTGGATATCCAAAACATTGCAGCCCATCTATTGGGAACAGCAGGCGCAATTGAAGTTATTTTCAATTTCATACGTAATGATGGCGGTTGCGGGGGCGTGCTCACTATTTTATGCCAAAGGGCTATCCCGATTTGGTACTAAGACTGGTTTAATTGTGGGCTTTTTCCTGTATGGCTGTGGCCTTGTTCTTAGAGCCTATCCCACAGGGATGGCTATCGCCGTGACTTCAGGTTTGATGGCAGGGATGGGTGCGAGTATTATCGCTATTGCGCTAAAATCACTAATTTTTAATATTGATAAACAGGAACAAAATAAAGTCCTGCTACACACCGATAATTTAAGCACAGTTGCACAAAGCCTTGGGGCTTTTATTGCAGGAGGGCTAGTGACGATTTTATCAATTATCGTTCAAACTCCATATCGTTCCGCCTTATTGATTAGCGGGGTCATGGTATTAATCACCATAGTAGCCATTCCTTCATTAAAAATACCAAAAACTGAGAAACCATTAGTGAAAAAAGATTCCCCAAAAGGCATTTCATTTTTTCCTTTTCTCAGTAAAGCAGATTTAATTTTATTTATTGCATTTATTATCAGTGGCGCCAGTTGGGCACTGATCTTTCCCATTACTCCTGTGTATTTAAAAAACATGCATTTTTCAGATGCGAATGTTGGCCTTGTGATGTCATTAGGCGTTATTTCTGGGTTAGTACTCAAGAACCTTTTTATGTTTATTTTTTCTGACAAAGATAAACCTATCTCATTACTCGTTTTTTCTGGTTTATGCATGCTGATGCTCTATGGCATGTTTTGGTCGATAAAATTTAGCTCCCCGATTGTTTTCGCCATCTCGGTTATTGCCATGTATATGTTTAGAACCGTTTGCTCACTACTGATCAACTTGGTTGAGATGGAGATTGCCCGCAAAGGGAATGCTGAACATATTTTTGGTTTAATACAAACTGCATTTTTGACAGGGGATATCTTTGGCGGAATTGCCCTACCCTATGTTTATGAGTCTGGTTTTCTGGTTAATTATCCTTTGGTTATTATTATATTTATTCTGTTATCAAATATATTAATTTACAGCTGTGCCAAAACCAGTGCTAAAAACCATACAGACTTTAACTGAATGCTAAAGCAAGGTCTAAATAATTCGAGTTGCAGGAAGGCGGCAATCAAGGTTATCCCGATGAGCATACTAAAGTATGTGATTCGGGTGACCTTGTGAAGCCAACGCATCTACAACTTGAAGTATGACGACCGTTCGATAAAGAAAAGGCCAGCATCGCTGGCCTTCAATATCATCAACTAATCACGAATTAACGTAACAGGCTCAGAACACCTTGTGGAACTTGGTTAGCTTGTGCTAACACAGCAGTACCTGCTTGTTGCAGAATCTGGCCACGGCTCATGTTAGAAACTTCTGTTGCGAAGTCAGCATCTTGAATACGGCTACGTGCAGCACTCAGGTTGTTAACAGAGTTGTTCAGGTTGTTGATAGTAGATTGGAAACGGTTTTGAATTGCACCTAATTTAGAACGGCTTTCATCAACTTTATTGATTGCATCATCTAACGTTTTCAGCGCATCGCCTTTAACGTCTAAAGTTTTTACATCTTTACCTGCATCAGCCTTAAATTCAGTTGTAGGTGCTGCTTTTAATTTAACATCAGTACCATCTAGCACTAAATCAGACTTGCTCACTAAATATTCTTTCCCGCCCACTTCAGCAACAAATTGACCCGATGCTTCTCCGTCAATAGTATGCTCTTTCAAAGAAGTAATTCCTGAATCTAAAGCTGTCGCGCCACTGAAAATCGCATCTAAATCTGCATCACCACCCGCAGCAGTAACACCTTTCTTAGCGGTAGTTTCAGTAAACAATTTATCGCTTGCAACACCTAACTCAGTAGTATCAACTTTATCTAAATTAAATTTGATAACTTCGTTATCATTAGTACCCACTTGGATACTCATTTCAGCTTTCTCACCGCTCAGAACTTTAACACCGTTAAACTGAGTTTCTTTAGAGATACGGTCAATTTCAGCTAAACGCTCTGTAACTTCATTTTGGATTGAAGTTAAGTCAGAGTTAGAGTTAGTACCGTTTTTCGCTTGAACTGTTAATTCACGAATACGTTGTAAGTTATCATTGATTTCGTTCAATGCACCTTCAGTGGTTTGCGCAATAGAAATACCGTCATTCGCATTACGAGAAGCTTGGGTTAAACCTTTAACGTTTGCAGTAAAACGGTTAGCAATCGCTTGGCCTGCTGCATCGTCTTTAGCGCTATTGATACGTGAACCTGAAGATAAACGTTCAATTGCAGAACCTAATACGCCTTGTGAACGGTTTAAATTGTTCTGAGTAGTCAGAGACAGAATGTTAGTGTTAATAACTTGTGCCATGGTAATGTCCTTGTTATTCAAATTAATAAGCTAAGCCTATGTGCTTAACTGAGTGATTTTCGTCAGCAATATGTTTATCGGCTGTAACCAAAACCCCTTTAGGCTTTTTGAATAAAAATTTCATCAATGACGGCAAAACCTGCACTGGAAGCCGCTTTTTACTTTATTATTTTGCTTGGAATTATTTTATTTTTATCAATTTTCGAGTTATTTACCCCTAATAAGGATAAATACCTAGATTTACCTCGTTACTTCCCGCCATCGTTGTTTTTCAGAATAGTCTAAAATTTTGCTCCGTTTTGCCGATAAGACTCTAAATAGGCTCTATTTCAGAGTTAATAACATAGGCATAGACTCTAAATCATTCGGGTTGCAGGTAGGCGACAAGTGAAGAGAGGCCGATGAGCATACACAAGTATGTGATTCGGCTAGCTGAACGAAGTCAACCCCCTGCAACTTGAAGGATGACGAGAATAGCGTAGGAGAAAACATGGCAGGAATATCCACACTCGGTATCGGGGCAAACTTAGATTTAAACGTACAAATGGACCAAATAGAGGCGATGGAACGTCGTCGCCTTGACCCATTAACCACCCAAAAAGCCAGCTATGATGCGCAAATTAGCGCCTATGGCAAAATGCAGTCGTCTTTAGAGAAACTGAAAAAAGCCGCAGAAGATTTAAAAAAATACGGCGATATCAGCACCACCAAAGTCACTGGTGAATATAAAGCCTTTGATGTCAAAACTGACGGTAAAGCTGTTGCTGGTGTGCATGATGTATTAGTCACACAACTGGCAAAAGCGCAAACTATCGCCACTAAAGGCCATTCTGATAACAAGCAACTCTTAGGCAGTAATGCTAAAGAACGTACCATCACGATCACTCAGCCTTCACAAAAAGAAGAAAAAGATAAGATTGTGATTAAACTTGATGACCAAAGTACGTCTTTAATCGAGCTCGCTGATGCAATTAATAAAACTGATAAAGGTGTTACCGCATCTGTTATTAAAGACCGAGATAATCAATATCACCTTGTCGTAACCTCGAAAAAAGAAGGTACTGACAACCGCATTAGCATTAATGTGGAAGGTGACGATGAACTGGCTAAAATACTAAATGTGGAATCTGATGTTGATAAAGACGGCAAAATTATCATCAAAGATGAGAAAACTAGCGGTATGGAGCAAAAAGTTGCTCCTCAGAATGCACACTTAACCATTGATGGCTTCGAACTTGAGTCTCAGACCAATGAAGCCAAAGACTTATTTCCAGGTTTAACATTAACACTCAAAAAAGAAAGCGAGGAAGGTAAAGCAGACCATTTAATGGTTTCTGAAGATATCGAACCCGCTAAAGCGAAAATTAAAGCCTGGGTGGATGCCTATAATGAATTCCAAACCTTAGCCAAAGAACTTACCAAATACACCCCAAATGAAAGTGGAACAACCCCTAACAAAACCAACGGGCCGCTGATTGGTGACTCAACGTTGCGCATCATTCAAAGCACGATGCGCACACAAGTTCGTTCGCCACAAAATAGCGGTGAAATCGATACGCTGAATAAAATGGGGATCAAACAGAAAACGGATGGAACCTTAGAAATTGACAATAAGGTTCTGGATAAAGCGCTTAAAGAAAACCCATCAAGTGTAAAAGTGTTTTTTGCAGGTGACGGCAAAGAAACCGGTTTTGGGACTGAAAACTTTAACTTTTTAAAAGGTACTTTAGATACAAAAGATGGTTCATTACACAACGCCACCGATGGTATCCAAAAGAAAAAGAAAAGTTTAGATAAACGTATTGAGCAGACCAATAAGCAAATCGAAAACACCATGGATATGCATCGCCGCCAATTCCAAAACCTCGATAAAATGATGTCATCGCTCAACAGTACTACTAACTCATTAGGCCGACTTTTAGGTTAAAAAATATGTATCAACGACACGCACAGCAAGCCTACCAGCAAGTCGATTTGGAGAGTGAAATCACCAATGCGACCCCGTACCAGCTGATCCAAATCCTGTTTAAAGGGGCCCTTAGTGCCCTGAAACGCGGGGAGATTTTTATGCAGCAAGGGAAGGTGGCTGAAAAAGGTAAAGAAATCTCAAAAGCTATCGACATCATTGACACTGGGTTAAAGCAGTCGTTAAATTATGAAGCTGGCGGCGAACTTGCGGAAAATTTAGCAAGTTTGTATGAGTATATGACAATGCAGCTACTCCGTGCCAACCTCGAAAACAACGTGGCTTATGTCCAAGAAGTTTACCAGTTACTCTCCGATATCGCCTCTGCATGGCAACAAATCGGTGCAAATGTGGATGAAAGATAATCAGGTGGACAATAAAAATCCTATCGATTTACAAGAAATATACCGTAATGTCTTAGTATTAAGTGAAAATTTAGTTGCCTTAGCGCAATCTGGGGAATGGGAGACACTGGTCTCCCGCGAAACGGAGTACGTCCTGGCGGTGGAAAACCTCACCGCGTTAACGCAAGCGTTCGAAGAACAGCAGCCAATCACTGAGGAATTTATTCAGTTATTGCATAAAATTATTGAAAATGAACGTGTGACTAAAGAATATTTACAACAGCATTTAAACTTTTTAAGCAAAGAAATTAAGCAATTAGACCAAAAACGGGTGCTCAATAACAGCTATGGGCAATTCGATGAGACTGACGCCCCGTTGGTTATTCGCCCTAGGGAATAAAATTTGTGTGTCAGGCCAACAAACCTGACACGCCTCTTCCAATGACTATTGCTGCTGTTTTAAACGTTGCTGTTTTTTCAGCTTTTTAAGCAGCATATTGCGTTTTAACGTGGATAAGTGGTCGAGAAACACTTTACCGTGCAAGTGGTCGATTTCATGTTGCATCACGATGGCTAAAAACTCATCGCTGTCCACCTCAAATTCTTTACCGTGTCTATCAAACGCTTTCACTTTCACACGTAAGAAACGGTCGACATCCGCGTAGATTTCAGGCACTGACAAGCACCCTTCTTGGTAACTGGTTTCCCCTTCGCTTTCGACGATTTCAGGGTTGACAAACACCATCGGTTCATCACGGTTTTCCGAAATATCAATCACCATAATGGATTTGGTTTCAGCAATTTGCGTAGCAGCAAGGCCAATGCCATTATCAGTGCTGTACATGGTATCGATTAGATCATCGATTAACGTTTGTACCGCGGCGAAATCCGTCACAGGGCTGCATTTAATGCGCAGTCTTTCATCGGGAATTTCAATAATTTCTCTTACTGCCATAATTCAAATCCTATTAATTCAGTCTTTATTCTTAATAATTGAATCTATTGCTCAGCCAAATTATCTAAGCGAACAAAGTTGCATAAGCAAGCACCCCAACACCGCGCGTTAAACACGTTAAGAGGAGATAGGCTTGCACGCCTTTTTCTAATGAATGGCCTAATAAATAAGTATGGAAAACATTATCAACTTTTTCATTTGCCAAAAATAGGCAAAAAATGACATTGTGGTTTAACCTTACTCGCACCTTGATGCTTTTTTCGCTTCTTCGCTTGACCAAGCAATTTAAAATTTCGTGTAAAAACAAGGTACAATGCGGATTGGCAGAAAAATACCATGTTATTTAACAAACTTCACCTAAAATATGCAAAAAGTGTCATTTAAGCAATTAATCATTTTACAATTATCTATCGCTAACAATTTCTCATCACCTGTTTAAATAACACTGGAGTTAAACTATCCCACTGCCAATATCCCGAATAAACAGCTTTGTATAAGCGATTTATCATTTAAGCCAAAAGCCTATAGCATACTGGTGTCATTCAGATGATGACACATATTCAAACGATAACAAATAAAACAGAAAATAAATAAAACCACCAAACAAGCTAACTCTGGCATTGCCTCTGTCACGGCAATGAGTAATATCCCCTATTCCCTAAACAGCCGATTCAGTACAGGGATTGGTATCGGCCGTAATCAAGACGGCAAAGTACTTGCCGCTGGGATGCAATACCCAGTTAGGCAAAATGTAAACCTACGTAGTTCTATTGCGTGAAATAACGCAAATAACCCAGTAATTAATGCGGTGTCGCTGTCGGCTGGTAAGCTGGGTAAATACAATACGTATTTTCTTCTACCAAAGTCTCAAAGTACGTTAAAGTGGTAAAGAAAATAGAGGATGCCGCCTACGCTGTGTAATAGGGTTACGCAGGCTTAGCCATCCTCTATTTAAAATATATTCAAGGGCATTAGCAATGCAAAGTAAATATACCATTTGCAAATACGCCTTAATGGGGACGCTTTCATACTTTTTCTTTGTGAAAACACAGGTAAACGATTGCAGTTGATCTAGGTTGTGAATTCAGAGAAATAACCGCAGATACAAATTGCAACCAGGGGATCAGCTGGATACAATGCTTGCCTTTGTTTGCTCTCATCTCTATTGATAACCCAAATAATCTTGATTTATTAATATGTTAACGCAAACTTTCATTAAAAACATGCGTATTTATGATTTAATCAGCTCAAAAGCTGAATCGAGACAATAATATGTTTGTTTTTATTAAGCATAACAATGCCGCACTGAGTAACCATAAGCAACCGCCTAAGGTTCTCTGAAATTGATTAACCCTAATTTGAAGTCGCTATTGTGAAATTACTTTTTTGTCTTTCGTTGACTACTGCAATTCTCTCGGGCCTTTGGGCATGGGTCGCTGATTTACTTGGCTTAATTGGCTGGGCAGGATTTCTGGGCTGTACGGCTTACTTTGCCTACCCGAAAGATGGCATCAAAGGCCTCGGTATTACCGCACTAACCGTTAGCAGCGGTGTTGTGTGGGGATTAGTTATCTTACATAGCGGTAGCTATTTGCAAAACTTGCCAAGCTTTATCGGCTATTTCGTCACAGGAGTTGTGGCCTTTTTTATGTGCATTCAAGCAAAAAAACAGTGGTTGTCATATATCCCTGGAACCTTTGTCGGTACCTGCACCATTTTTGCTGCGCAGGGGGCATGGCTGATCACCATTCAATCATTACTCATTGGTATAGTGTTTGGTTTTTCCATGAAGAAAAGTGGAATGTGGCTGGCAGAAAAGTTTGATAAACCATAAATTAGGTGGTCAGACGGTAGCTTTCATTCACCAAGGACATCAGCTCTGCAGCATTTACCTCCGCCCCTAGCTTCACGGTCACCCAATGTTCTTTATTCATATGGTAGGCGGGGTAAATCCCTTTTTGTAACCGCAATGAGCCCACTAACTCGGGCGGTACCTTGACATTCACGATATCAATTTTTTCCTCTCCTCCACCTTCGACTACTTTTTTTGCAGCAATATCCATAATTACCGCAAACCATTTTCCGTTATTGCCGTGTTTAAAGGTCGCAAATGTGGGGGCTCTTGCCCATGGGTACTCAGGGATAACACCATAATTATTTTGAATATACGCGATCAATTCATTTCGGTTCATCGTGGACTCCACCCGCGCGTCTTAGTGAGCATTATTATAAAGGGAATTTTATCGTGAACCTAATCAGGCTCACGATAATTTTAGTGAAGTTCAATGCTTTACTTTAAAATATGGTCTGCCACCAAATAGCCCGAAATGGCATTAAGCCCAGCACCTGGCCACGTCGCAGCACCGATCATCCACAAGTTTTTAATCGGCGTTTTATATCGTGAATGCCCAGGGAAAGGCCTAAAAAGATAGTTTTGACTGAGTTGATGGCTGCCCGATACACTGTCACCATTCACCAAGTTACGGTTATGCCGCATGAGATCTGCTGGGGATAACACTGCATAATCAAGGATATTCTGTTTGATATTCGGCGCATAATCCGCAATTTTATCAATCACACGTTCGGCATATTGCTGCTTCATTGAGCCCCATTCCCCCATGGCAATTTCATTTCGGGAATCCGCCGTCGGTGCAAATGGCAATGCTCTGACTTGTACCCACAAAGTTTCTTTTCCTTCTGGTGCACGCGTTCTGTCACTACGACTTTGTTGCCCCACCACCAGCATTGGGCTATCGGGCAAAATCCCCCTTTGGGCTTGGTCAAAGGTTGCGGAAATATCGTCTGTATACGGGCCAATATGTACATAACCAAAGTTAGAAAAATCTTCCCCTGCATTCCATTCAAGGGGTTTATCCAATGCAAAGTGCAACATCATCGTACCCGCACCATAACGATAACGCTTCGCTTTTTGAATATAATTGCTCGGTAAGTGCTGCTCTTTGATCAGCGAGTTAACGATTTGTGTTGGTGTAATATTACCAATAACCGCTTTTTTCGCACCAAAAGTTTGACCCGATGTGGTTTTCACCCCGATCGCTTTACCATTTTCGATAATAATTTCAGTAACCTCTTTTTGAGTCAGCACTTTCCCGCCATGATTTTCAATAATTCTGGCAATACTGTGCATTAAATTTCCCACGCCACCACGGCTAATGGAGAGTCCATTAAGATGGTCACTTAAACTTTCTAAAAATGAAAATGTTGCTCCACCTGTTACATCAGGCCCATAATCAAGGTGAAAAGCCCAAGGAATAAATAATGCGCGAGTTTTTGGATGCGTAAAATAGTCTTCTGAAAATTGCCGTGTGGATTTAAGAATTAATTGCGCCAAATTAAGCGATTCCCCCATGCCTAAATGTCTAACCATGGAAAACAACTGCTTAGCTGCTTTAAAAGATGGCAACTCCATTTGCATTAATGGTGCAAAATGCCCAACGGTTTTTTGAAAATAACTGAGTAACACCCAAAAGCTGTCTGCATCTTGCGGAGAATATTTGCGAAACATCGCATCGGTTTTAGCTCGGTCTTGGTAAACACCTATCCCATCGCCATCTGGAAATACATTGGAGTAAGGGCGGTCACTGGTCACGATATCAAAACCATTTTTATGCAGTTCACTTTGATATTCTTGGTAAAACGGTGATCCTAAAAATAACCCGATATTGGTTGCATACAAATCATGGTGGAAACCAGGCTGCGTAATTTCAGCGGTACGAGCCGCCCCGCCTATTGTCTCTTCACTCTCTAATACAACAACTTTAAGCCCTTTGTGCGCAAGCTTTGCTCCAGCAACGAGGCCATTGTGACCACTGCCAATAATCACCACGTCATATTGCTCATCCATTCTATTCCCCTTAATTCTTATTGTTAGCTTGAGGCCAGACTCAAGTGTCAATTTACATTTAAGCCTTTTAAGTTTAGATAATGAATTAGAAAAGCTAGATTATTTTTCGATTTATCTCATGCAATCTACCATTGAAACTATACTCTTATATTTCAATTAGATAAACCTCAATAACAACATATCATTTAACTTTTCATACTCAAAGTTGTTTGATTTTTTCAAAAAAGAGACTCTGTTGGTTTTTGTCTATTATTAATTATTTCGCATACCCACTCTCACAACATGAGAATGGTAAAACATTAAATCCAAATAAATTGTATAAAGACAACTGTAATCTGTTTATTGTTTTAATAATACAGTTTCAATCATCATACAAAAATAAAGATGTAGCTATTCAAAAATAATTAAAAACCACATTAAAATAATAAAAACCATATTAGTTACTCAAAAAGTATTTGAATTACCTGATTTTAAAAGTAGTTAAAACGACGTTTTAGATAGATAATAACTTGTTTATAAAGAAAAAAACCTATAAAAATAGTATATTACATGGCTATCAATAGCATGTAAAAGTTTAATGTTCCACATTAAGTCCACAGCGCTAACGCCAGATAAATTAATGGTATGTTATATCAATCAATTAACTATTAATGCGATACAACTACACATTAGAATAATATAGTGATATAACAACCCATGTTATTTTAATGGGTCTCAGATTAAAAATATCAAGTTACTAAATATCAGTACAACGAAATATTAAATACATTGTATGGTGGAATAACTGATGAAAGATCTTATTTTAGGGGGAACTGTTTTTATACCAGGGATCATACTCGTATTTTTTCTAGGGTTCTTTTCATGGCTAATCTTTAGGACTATTTATATAAATTTAATGAGCAAATATGAATATGCAGGGAACCTATTTGATATCTCTATGTTATTTTTATGTATTTTATGCATACACTTCATTATTAATTCTTAGTTGGTAAAAATGAATATCAGAAAATATTTAATCATCGTTCTCTCTTTGTTCATCATTATTTCCTCTATTTATTTACTATGGAACCATTATGCACTAAGCCCGTGGACTCGTGATGGTAGGATAAGAGCTGAGATCAACCAAGTGACCGCTGAGGTTTCAGGTAAAATTGATAATCTTTTAATCATTGATAACCAAGAAGTTAAAAAAGGTGATTTGTTATTAATTATAGACCCGACAGATTACGAAATTAAAGTTCGCCAATCTGAACTCGAACTCAACGAACTGGTTATTCAACATAACTTTGCAAAAAACCAACTCGCTAGGCGTACAAAACTAAACCAAGTCGCCATTTCAAAAGAAGAGCTTGAAGATGCTCAGTCTCGGCTAGCGAGTCTGACCCAAAAAATAGAATTGGCAAAAGTAAAGATAAACAAAGCAAAACTTGATCTTTCAAGAACGCAAATAACCTCCCCCGTAAATGGCTTTATCACGAACTTAAACCTTAGAACGGGTAATTATATTAATGCTGGCTCGCCTTTATTCGCAATTGTAGATAAAGACTCCTACTATGTTATCGCCTATTTGGAAGAAACTAAAATGACAAATGTGGTTATAGGAGACAATGCAAAAATACAGCTATATAGCAATAACAATGAATTAAGCGGAAAAGTACAAAGTATCGGTCGTGCAATTGATGATAATAACTCATCAACAGGTAACCAACTATTAGAAAATGTGCAGCCCAATTACCCTTGGGTTAGGCTAGCGCAACGTGTACCAGTCAAAATATCGCTGAAAAATAGTCAAAATATATCTTTGATCCCAGGAACAACTTGCACTGTATTTATTGAAGAGTAAGCAATGAAATTAAACTGGTTATTTGCAATCAAGTATACATTAGCTATTTTACTTGCTTGGTTTTTATCCTCTTATTTTGGTTTTGATAAGCCATATTGGTCGATGATGACCGTTGCTATTATTGGCTATCCAGACCCATCGCTAAGCTTAGCTAAAATGGCTGCAAGGCTATCGGGTAGTGTTATTGGTGTCATTGCTGTTACTCTCATTGCCAATATCAGTATTAACGATCATTGGATTTTTACTGCATTAATCATTATTTGGTTATCGATATGTCTTTTTATGACATTAATTTCGCGTTATATGATGCCATATCTGTTTTCGTTATCGGGTTACACCTCCGCAATCATTGCTTTCGGTACGTCAGTATTTCCATTACCAATGACAATTTTTAACTTATCTCAAGAACGGTTAATGGAAGTGATGATAGGGATTGTCGTGTACACTTTTATAACCTACTTACTGCCTAATCAGTCGAATATACCTCAAACAAAATTAATCGATAAAAAAATACAAACAGAAAAAAAACAGTTATTATCAAACCTGTTCAAACAAAGAAATGATAAAATTCATACAAGCTTAAAAAATGTATTAGAAAGTAGCATTAGTTATGATGAAACAAGTCAATATGAAAGCCATTTTTTATCGTTTAAAACAGCAAAGCATAAAGCGAAACAGTTACCTATGCTTATCGTTTTCTCTATCATGGGCATGGTTGATAAGCACTTTTTAAAATACACTAGCTACAAACAATTTTTAGACTTTAAAAAGCAAGAGAATGATTTATCTGATAGCAGTTTCTATTATTTTTTTGATTGGAAAGATGCTTTTTTAAATACACTTAGGCTAGTGATCAGTCTGGTTATTAGCGTATTATTTTGGCTAAACACAGGTTGGGAATATGGTTATATACTCCCTGTATTAGTAAGTATTTCATTTACATTTGGCGTGACTATCCCCAATGCAAATAAACTCGCCTTTATTATATTAGTCGTTGCCATTCTAGTGATTATTATTAGCTACATATTGAAGTTTTACTTTTTAATTCAAGCATCTAGTTATTTTCAAGCTGTAATGATCATGGCTCCAATATTTTTAATTCTTGGTGTTTTAAAATCCGTAGGTAAACTCGCCTTTTTGCTCTCTCATGTCGTATGTATTTCCATGATATTTCTCATTAATTTTACTAATCCAATGGATTTTGATTTTTCTTACTTTGCTAACACCTCAATTGCACTTATTTTTTCCATTATCATTGTGATATTGATGCTATATATCATTCCACTGAGTAGTGCTCAGCAAATCGAGTCACGTAAAATGAATTTTATGTTGCAAAAAATTAGCAGCATGACATCTAAAGACCTTAATTCAGATAAATTAAAAAATACGATACTATTGAATATTAGTGCTATTTCTAACCCTAAGCACATTAATAAGCTTTATGTTTTATTGTCCTTAATTAGTCTCTACCAATTAGCTAAGTCACATGATTCCAAAAATAAAATTTTTCATCTTATTCATAGTGTATCTATAGGTAAAGATAAGAGTTCGATTCTTTTCTCAATAAATTTAGAGGATAAATCAAACGATGATATTAGCTTAAAATATAGTCATAAAATTCTTAATTTCTTGCTCTAATTACATAGGAAGTTGACATGTTTGAATTATTAACTGCAATTGGTATTGGGCTCGCCGTATTATTACCCTTGTCTAACCCATTAACAACTGTTGCATTATTTCTTGGCTTATCGGGTGGAATGACGATTGATGCTCGTAAGAAAACCATAAATACAACGCCGATTTATGTTTTTTTTATTATGCTTGTTTCATGGTATTCAGGCCAAGCGATTATGAATACGTTTGGTGTTAGTATTCCAGGGTTAAGGATCGCAGGCGGTTTTATTGTCGCTTATATTGGCTTTAGAATGCTATTTCCCGTTGTTGAAGCCAACAAAAATAATGATGAAGCAAAGATATTAGATAACACCTCTAGTATTGCTTTCGTTCCTTTAGCTATGCCAAGTACTGCGGGGCCAGGGACAATTGCAATGATCATCAGTATGGCCTCATCTGTCATCACAAATGAAAGTGAATACCCTCATTGGGTTGTTTTAGTTGCTCCACCATTAGTTTTTTTCTTATTCTCCATTATTCTTTGGGCCTGTTTGAAAAGCTCAAATATGATAATGAAATTTTTTGGGACAAGTGGCATCGATGCAATATCAAGAATAATGGGATTTTTATTAGTTTGTATGGGAGTGCAGTTTATTATCACAGGAATTGGTGAATTAACCCGATCGGGCTT
The DNA here is from genome assembly GCF_028482245.1 of Providencia sp. PROV129. Classification (NCBI taxonomy): domain Bacteria; kingdom Pseudomonadati; phylum Pseudomonadota; class Gammaproteobacteria; order Enterobacterales; family Morganellaceae; genus Providencia; species Providencia sp. PROV129. The sequence goes on along the minus strand of NZ_JAMPQD010000005.1, from coordinate 123,860 downwards.
CTTTTATTAACTATTTTCCTATAACCATAATTAAACTAAGACAAAATTAAACGGACTGAGCCCTGTCATATACAGAGTTCAGTCCTTAAAGGCAGATTAAGTTATTGTCTAGTTTTATGGCGTCAGTTCACTTTTTAGGAAGCCTGCAAGCTGATTTACTTAAATCCCTAATGCCAATACATCAATGAAATAATTCCTAGTTCGATGACAATAATGCTTATAATAAATACATTTAGTCAGTCTTATATACAACAAAACCTCGCAGTGCGAGGTTTTAAATAATATTCTAATTGGCTATTAATAAGCCTAAGGTTTTATCGCACTTTTACAAAAGTGTGAATAATTAAACCTAAATAGATTTTTATTAATTTTTACAGTGCAATTACGTTTGCAGCTGCTGGGCCTTTTGCGCCATTTTCGATAGAAAATGAAACTTGTTGGCCTTCAGCTAAAGATTTAAAGTTATCACTCTGGATTGCAGAGAAGTGAACAAACACATCTTTGCTGCCATCTGCAGGAGTAATAAAACCAAAACCTTTATCATCGTTAAACCATTTTACTGAACCAGTCATTGTATTAGACATAGAATTTCCTTTAATTTTTTTAATTGCCATAAGGCATGTGTTCGTTTGGTTGTTTATTGGTACTTATGGAATTAATTAGAAGGAATTCGCAATGAAGGGGTATCTGAGATAACGCTTAATGGTGAACAACTTTAAACTGACTAGCATAAATAGGCCTGTACTTCCAAACCAGTGACGACATTAAGCCACACATAAAACATAATTGCAATTTTATTTTACACCCTGCCCGCAAACCCATGGGTAATTCCATTAAAAATTGCGCCTAATAGAACACAATTTCCATCCTTATTTTAGACATAAAAAACCCGCCATTTCTGGCGGGCTAAAATCAGTAACACTATGATTTTATATCTTTATTTTCAATCGCGATGACTTGCGTTTTTTCTTCCTCTGGAATTTCATATTCAATATCTAATGCTAATAACCCACCCGATAATTCAGCAGATTCAATTTTCACATTTTTACCTAAATTAAACTCAAGGGAGAACGTGTTTTGCGTAATTCCTTTATGGATCCATTTTTCTGAGTCATTGTTTAATTCAGTAGATTGCTCACCTTGTATGCACAATTTCCCACCTTTCATGGACACCGTTAAGTCATCTTCCTTATAACCTGGCACACTCACTGTTAATTGATAGTGCGTATCGTCTATTTGTTTTAAATTATAAGGATGCTCTGTAGTTAACGGCCGATTACCTGTTAATTGGCTAAACAATCTGTCTATTTGATCAAACCTATTTGAAAGCAAGTTATCTGATAATGTTGGAAATAATGAAAAAGATCGAATGTTAGACATAAACGCTCCTTCAATATTCTATATCGTAAACTAAACCTATATAACCTTGCACCATCAACCTAGTGTGGCGTCATGCTTTAGCTTGGTGCATTATTTATATAAGGCTCACAGCGAATATTTCAAGTTTTCAATGGCACTTTTTTTACACATTTTTATTGGCTATCTTGATATGAATAGGACAACAAATTAGACATATTTGGCGTTATTTGCAGGTTATCTTACAGCCTTTATTAGCGTATAAATAAGATGGGTATCGTCAAAATGGAATTATGATATTTGATCGCTGGATAACTCAAAGTCACTCAAGCCAATTATTATTTTGAATAAAAATGCCTTATCGTTGCTACTAACACGCCACGATAAGACCATTAATTTATAATAATATTCAAATAGATAAATAACTCACACTGGCATTGACATAATCTCTTGATACGCCGCAACTAGTTTATTTCGCACTTGAATACCCATTTGCAGACTTAGACTGGCTTTTTGCATATCCACCATCACATCATTTAGGGAAATATCTTGCTTCCCAAGGGTAAAATCTTCAATTTGCTTCGCAGAATCATTGCGTGTTTTATTGATTTGGTTAACGGATGCAACAAGGTGATCCGCAAAGCCCACTGGCTCAATAGTAGGTTTTATTGGGTTAGTCGCTTGCGTCGCTACCACATTTAATTGTGAAATAACCCCTTCAATGGCTTGAACTGTCATGATGTTCTCTTCTCAATATAGTGAATATGTACCACTAATTCATTCGTCGAGCTTACCCTACCACACCCTTTTTAACTTGAAGCCGATAAATAACACCAAATTTATAGGCTGATTCCGTCATTAGATTGCCCCAAGACAAGAAATAATAGCAAAGTGAAAAAGTGACGTTACGAAGAGGGAAATAACATTGTTTCACCAAAAGTATTTTCATCCGTCTAGTAGTCTGCCAAGCAGGGAATATTTATGAGTGCCGCATCTAAAGACACAGGAGAGGCTAAAAAAGGGTTTGCCTCAATGGTTGACCGCATTAAAGCCGATCCTAAAATACCGCTAATGATTGCAGCCGCTGCTGCCATCGCAATTATCGTTGCCCTCCTGCTCTGGTTACGTAGCCCCGACTACCGTGTCCTGCTTAGCAACTTAAGTGCTAAGGATGGTGGCGACATTGTTGGTCAGCTAACGCAGATGAACGTCCCTTATCAAATCGCCGATAATGGTAGCGCCATTTTAGTACCTGCCGATAAAGTGCATGAGTTACGATTAAAGCTGGCCCAATCAGGCTTGCCCAAAGGGGGGAACACAGGTTTCGAACTGTTGGATAAAGAACAGTTTGGTATTAGCCAGTTTAGCGAACAAATTAACTACCAGCGTGCGCTGGAAGGTGAGTTATCGCGCACAATTGAGTCACTCAGCCCTGTCCAAAGTGCACGAGTGCATTTAGCTATCCCTAAACCTACCTTATTTGTGCGTGAGCAAAAATTGCCTACCGCCTCAGTCACCGTAGGTTTATTGCCTGGCCGAATGCTTGATGAAGGGCAAATTAGCGCTATCGTCCATATGGTGTCGAGCAGTGTCACTGGGCTAACAGCAACAAATGTCATTATTGTTGACCAAGCGGGTCGCTTACTCACCAATAACGATAACAGCCAGCAATCCGCTAACAGTGCGCAAATTAAAATGACCAAAGAGATGGAATCCCATCTTAAACAGCGCATTGAAGATATTCTTTCTCCATTAGTGGGTCGTGCAAATATTCATGCACAAGTCACCGCACAAATGGATTTCTCCAAGGTAGAACAAACCTCAGAAGAATATAAACCAAACCAAGCAGCAAATAGCGCCGCTATCCGTTCCCGCCAAAACAGCCAAAGTATGCAAAATAACAATGGCGGAACAGGTGGCGTACCAGGCGCGTTATCAAACCAACCCGTTAGTGCACCAACTGCACCAATTGAAACAAATAAAGACAATAAAGACGCACAGCAAACCACCAATAACCGTAATAACACGACTAACTCGCAAAGCGATGAAACGACCAATTACGAGGTGGATCGCAAAATTAGTCATACCCAACGGCAAATTGGCGTAGTCGATAGGCTCTCGGTCGCAGTTATCGTCAATTACCATTCACAAGAAGGTGAAAATGGCGCAGAAATGAAGCCATTGCCACCTGAGATGATGCAGCAAATTGAAGCATTAACTCGTGAAGCAATGGGCTACTCCACTGCACGTGGCGACTCGTTGAATATCACCAACTCGTTATTTACGAATGACACGCCAGTTGAAGTTGAACCGTCGTTACTGGAAAGCCCGCAATTTATCGCCCAGTTACTGGATTACGGCAAAATTCTGCTTATTGCCCTAATTGCTTGGTTTATGTGGCGTTTTGGTATCAAACCGCAATGGGTTAAATACCGTAAAACGCAACAAGCTCAAACTGATGCAGAAATGTTTGTAGCAACGCAGATGAAAACACCACTTGTGGTAGACGAAGAAATTAACGAAGACATGGATGAGCAAACTCGCCGCCGTCTCACTCGCCAACGTGTTAGCGCTGAAATCCAAAGTCAACGTATTCGCGAAATGGCCGAAAAAGACCCACAAATCGTGGCAATGGTTATCCGTCAGTGGTTAGGAAAAGCGTAATGAGTTTAAGTGGAACAGAAAAAAGCGCCGTGATGTTAATGACACTCGGCGAAGATCAGGCTGCAGAAGTATTTAAACACCTGAATCCAAAAGAAGTTCAGCAACTGAGTATGGCGGTGTCTAACATGCGCCAGATCTCCAATAACGAACTGGCGGAAGTCCTCACCGAGTTTGAAGAGTCGGCAATTCAATTTGCGGCGCTGAACATTAACACCAATGACTACCTACGCTCTGTCCTTATCAAGGCGCTAGGTGAAGAGCGTGCTGCGAGCCTGCTTGAAGATATCTTTGAAAAACAAGAAACCACCTCAGGTATCGAAAGCCTCAACTATATGGAGCCACAAACCGTTGCTGATATTATCCGTGATGAACATCCACAGATTATCGCCACGATTTTGGTTCACTTAAAACGCAACCTGGCTGCCGATGTTTTGGAGTTGTTCGAAGAACGCCAACGCAACGATATTATGCTGCGTATCGCGACTTTCGGTGGCGTACAACCTGCAGCACTTGCCGAGCTGACCGAAGTGTTAAACAATTTGCTGGATGGCCAAAACCTCAAACGCAGCAAAATGGGTGGCATAAGAACGGCTGCCGAAATTATCAACCTGATGAAGAGCCAGCAAGAAGAAAGCGTTATCGATGCAATGCGTGATTACGATGGCGAACTGGCACAACGTATCATTGATGAAATGTTCCTGTTCGAAAACCTTATCGAAGTGGACAACCGCAGCATTCAACGTATTTTGCAAGAAGTGTCTACCGACTCGCTGGTTATTGCCCTCAAAGGCAGCAACCAAGCTCTGCGCGACCACTTCCTCAACAATATGGCAGCGCGTGCAGCGGAAATTGTTCGCGACGATTTGGAATCCCGCTCACCAGTGCGTATGTCCCAAGTGGAAAACGAGCAAAAAGCTATCCTGCTTATTGTTCGCCGCTTAGTCGAGAAAGGCGAAATCGCCATCGGTGGTGGAGACGACGTGTATGTCTAAAACAAAACCGACTCATGACCAATGGCAGCCATGGAAATTACGTGAACTTAATCAATGGGAGCTGAACGCATCCGCTATCCCATCATTAAGTGATGTCCCTGAGCCTGACACACCCAAAGTGCCATGTCTTGAGCCCAAAGAAGTGTTAGAGCAGATTAACCTACTGGATAATATTAAAGAAGACGCCCAACGCACTGGGTTTCAACAAGGCTATGAAAAAGGCCAAAAAGAAGGCTACCAAGCAGGTTTTGAACAAGGTTTACGGGCTGGGGAAGAGCAAGGGCGTGAGCAAGCACTTGCTTTACAGCAACCTGTTATTGAAACCTGGCAGAAATTATTGTCGGAGTTTAATTACTCCCTCGATACCTTCGATACGGTGGTAACAACCAAATTATTGCAAATTGCCTTAACCGCAGCGAAACAAGTGCTGGGGCAATCCACCGTTTGCGATGGCACGGCCCTACTTGAAGAAATCAGCCATTTACTACAACAAAAACCAATCTTTGCAGGTCAACCTGAGCTGCACGTCAACCCGAATCACTTTGAGCTTATAGAGCAGCATCTTGGCTCATTATTAAACCTACACGGTTGGCGCTTAGTAGCTGACCCGAAATTGCACTTAGGTGGCTGTCGTGTTGTCGCCGAAGATGGTGAAATCGATATGACTGTCGCAACCCGTTGGCAAGAGTTATGCCGTTTATATGCACCGGAGAGCCTTTCATGACCGCACGTTTGGGACGCTGGATTGCCTCGCTTGACGATTTAGAATCGCGGATGAAAGGGATCCCGATGGTGCGCCGTTATGGCCGTTTAACCAAAATAACGGGGTTGGTGATGGAAGCCGAAGGCATAAAAATGCCACTTGGTGCCACCTGCTTTATTGAACGCGCCATCAATGGTGGCACGGATGAGGTAGTTTGCGAAGTGGTTGGTTTTAATGGCCCTCGCATGCTACTGATGCCACTCGCTGACCTTGAAGGAATAGCCCCTGGTGCCCGCGTATATGCACAATCAACGGGTGAGGATGGGCAAACCAGCCGCTTACTGCCGATTGGTAATGAACTGTTAGGCCGTGTATTGGATGCCCAAGGCACTCCCCTTGATGGTAAGGGGCCTTTAGAAGTGAAAGCCCGTGCACCGCTCATCACGCCCCCCATCAACCCATTAGAACGCACGCCGATTAGCAGTGTGCTGGATGTGGGCGTTCGCGCAATCAATGCCTTACTCACCGTTGGGCGCGGGCAGCGTATGGGCTTGTTTGCTGGATCAGGGGTCGGTAAAAGTGTACTACTTGGTATGATGGCGCGGTTTACTCAAGCCGATATTATCGTCGTTGGTTTAATTGGTGAACGGGGACGTGAAGTTAAAGACTTTATCGAAAATATTTTAGGGGTTGAAGGCTTAAAACGTGCCGTTGTGGTTGCTGCACCTGCGGATGTTTCGCCGCTTTTGCGTATGCAAGGTGCCTCTTATGCCACGCGTATTGCCGAATATTTTCGCGACCAAGGCCTTAGCGTATTGCTGATTATGGACTCACTCACCCGCTACAGTATGGCACAACGTGAAATTGCCCTTGCCGTGGGCGAACCACCTGCGACAAAAGGCTATCCACCGTCTGTTTTCGCTAAACTGCCTGCGCTAGTTGAACGTGCGGGGAACGGTAAAAATGGCGGTTCAATCACCGCATTTTACACCGTCTTGACCGAAGGGGATGACCAACAAGACCCCATTGCAGACTCTGCCCGCGCGATCCTTGATGGTCACATCGTGCTTTCTCGCTCTTTAGCCGAATCTGGGCATTACCCTGCTATTGATATTGAAGCCTCTATTAGCCGTGCAATGACCGAATTAATTCCCAAAGAACATTATCGAAAAATTCAGCGGTTTAAACAGTTAACGTCTAGTTATCAACGTAACCGCGATCTAATCAATGTGGGGGCATATGCCATGGGGAGCGACCCCATGTTGGATACCGCTATTCAGTATTACCCACGGATGTCGGCATTTTTACAGCAAGATATTGATGAGCGTTGTGACTATCAAACCGCTTGCGAACAGCTGATGCAAGTTGTTCCCAACGAGTAATGAGAGGATAAATGGCCAAAAACAATGCGTTGACAACTTTACTCAGCTTAGCTGAGGAAGCCTCTGAAGAGGCCGCAAAAGTGTTAGCTCAAGTGCGCCAAACACACACGCAAATGGCGCAACAACTACATATGTTGGAAAACTACCAGTCTGAATACCGACAAAAGCTAAACCAAACGCTACACAGCGGGATGGCATCAGACAAATGGCAGAATTACCAACAGTTTTTGGTCACTTTAGAGCTGACCATCGAACAGCAACAGCAGCAGCTTAATGTATGGGAACAACGCGTTAACGATGCCAACCGCCATTGGCAAGAAAAACAACAACGCGTCAATGCATTCGATACCTTAATTCAACGCGCTGAACAAACTGAATACCAACGTCAAAATCGCTTAGAGCAAAAGCAAATGGATGAATTTGCTCAACGCGCGACTTTACGGAGAACACAATAGATGGACATCAACGCCAATAGCGTACCAACACTTGCGCCAGCTAAAAACAATAACGCGCAACAAAATGAATCACGCATTGATGAAAACCAAGCACCCGCCCTGCCTTTCCAAGCAGTGTTGGATAACCAACAGCCTGCCCCTAAAGAAAGCACGGTTACCCCGCCTATCGACGAAAAATCTGTCAACAAAGAGATTGTTGATAATAAACTGACCAGTACAAATGAAAAAAACGCTGAGCCAACGAGTGTCTCGCAAAAAAGTGCGGAAAACACGATAGAGCAACTGAACTTTAGCCGTAATTTGCGCCCAGATAGTGTACAAACTGCATTGAATGCTGATTTATTAACAGGTAAAGAAGCCAATGAGCAATCTTGGCTCAATAACTTAAAGCAATCGTTAAGCAATCAAGCGCAATTAACGGCGAAACCTTTAACGCCGCCAGAAACTCACTCCACGCTTGGGGCATTTACCCAGCGCATGCAGCAGCTTAACCAAGGTACTCATGATGTGTTACCTGATGATGGCAAGCACCTTGAAGGGTCGCAATTGCAATTAGCGGGTGTAGACGAAGCCCCTGCTTTAGGCACCGTGATTAAGAATGAAAAAGAAGAGCGCCGCGATCAACCGCTTTTTGCACTTGATAACCCACGAGATGTCCGTGGGAAAAACCTAACTCAAGACTTTATGCCGTTGAACAAAAAAGTTAGCGACAAAGACCCCCTTGCTAACATGCAAACAGTAACGAACGAAACGTTAAGCCAAACAGCAAAAGGCGCGTTTACCTTGCAAACGGACACGGGAGCATTTACCTCCAGCGCCTCGCACCATACCAATACGCAGCCAATCAGTATGATGCCAACGACCTCAACGGTTCAAGCTGCGGCGATGAATGCGCCAACAGCAGCGCCAAACCTGCATTTAACCAGTCAACTAGGCAGTGAAGCATGGCAACAGCAGTTAAGCCAGCACATGCTGTTTTTCTCACGCCAAGGGGTTTCCCAAGCACAAATTCGTTTACACCCTGAAGAATTAGGTTCACTCAATGTGCATTTACGTATCGAAGATAACCAAGCGGTGATGCATTTTGTGTCGCCTCATAGCCATGTTCGCGCAGCGATGGAGTCGATGATGCCAGTGCTACGCAGTGCGCTACAAGAAAGTGGCATTCATCTGGCACAAGGTTCTGTTGGGCAGGAGAACTTAAACCACCAATCCGATGGTTCACAACAAGGCTCACAACAGCATCGTGATGGGCAAATTCAAGCAACACATCCGTCGGTTGGCGTAGTTGGCATCAGTGAAGCCAATGCCACTGTTTCGGCTAAAACCACCCAAGTGCGCCAAGGTGGTATCAGTACCTTTGCATAATTAATAAACAAAATGCGGTGATTTCACAACTAAAGCGCCGAGTTACCGCCTTTTTGTTTCGTTTTTCACTCCTTTAACTCTCAGCAAGCAAGCCATAATGCTAGAGATCATAAAGAAAAAACCCATTTGGGTTTAGCATCCAAGAAACAGGAATTCAGCTAACATGTCGTCACGCAAAGAATCTAAACGTTCGAATAAAGGGTTACTCATTCTGTTCGCCCTTGTTGCCCTCGCGGGTGCTGGTTTTGGTGGGTACACCTGGTGGACGACACAGCAAGACACTCAAACGGCAAGTGAGGACGAAAAGCGCCCGAATATGCCGCAGCCAATTTTTATGGAATTAGAGCCCTTTACGGTGAACTTAGCGGGTGTTGACGGCCCTGACCGCGTGCTTTATATCCACGTAACATTGCGCCTTGCGAATGAAAAATCTCGCAAGCAACTTCATGAATACCTTCCTGAAGTTCGCAGTCGCTTACTGCTACTTTTGTCTGAGCAAAAAGCCAAAAACATTGAAAATCATGATGGTAAGTTGCAGCTAATGAAAGAAATTAAGCAAACGCTCACCCCAACCCTGATCCCTGGCGATACCGATCAGGATATTTCAGATGTGTTATTTACGACTTTTATTCTGCGGTAATATTCATGAGCGATAATATTTTATCTCAGGCTGAAATTGATGCGCTTCTTAATGATGATGCGCCATCAAGCAACACGCCTGCACCTGAAATGCAAGGGAAAGACCACGTTCGTCCTTATGACCCGAATACCCAACGTCGGGTTATTCGTGAGCGAATGCAATCCCTTGAAATCATTAATGAGCGTTTCGCCCGTCAGTTCCGCATGGGGCTGTTTAACATGTTACGCCGTAGCCCAGACATCACCGTTGGTGGCATTAAAATCGAGCCTTATCATGAATTTGCTCGCAACTTACCCGTGCCAACGAACTTAAATCTCATTCATATGCCACCTTTGCGAGGCACGGCCCTATTTACCTTCGAACCCGCGTTAGTGTATATCGCTGTGGATAACCTATTTGGTGGCGATGGTCGTTTCCCTGTTCGCCAAGAAGGTAAAGAGTTTACCAATACGGAACAACGTATTATTAACCGCATGTTGAAATTAGCACTGGGCGCATATCGTGATGCATGGAAGCCCATTGCTGATATCGAAGTGGAATATGTACGTTCTGAGGTGCAAGTTAAATTTACCAATATCACCACTTCACCAAACGATATTGTCGTGACTACACCGTTTTTAGTTGAGATTGGCAACACGGTGGGTGAATTCAGCATTTGTATCCCTATTGCCATGATTGAGCCATTGCGTGAGCGTTTAATCAACCCACCCGTGGAGCAAGGGCATCAGGAAAATGAAGCATGGGTCTCTAACCTTGTGACCCAAGTTAAACGTTCTGAACTTGAGTTGGTTGCCAACTTTGTTGACATTCCAATGCGAATTTCTCGCTTACTGCAACTGCAAAAAGGGGATGTTATCCCCATTGAGAAGCCAGACCGCCTAATGGTGAATGTCGATGGCGTACCTGTGTTGACCAGTCAATACGGCACTCAAAATGGCCAATATGCGTTGCGTGTAGAACATTTGATTAACCCTGTTTTAAACACTCTAGATGAGGAAAGTACCAATGAGTGAGGCGAAGAACTCTCCTGATGCATCAACCAATCACGACAGTGAAGACCTGTGGGCTGAAGCGTTAGAACAGCAAAAAAAAGCGGAATCCGCCTCTGCTGGTGCACAGGCTTTTGATAACTTTGATGGGCAAAACCCATTAAATCAGCTCTCCGATATCGACATGATTATGGACATTCCCGTTCGCCTGTCGGTTGAACTAGGTCGCACCAAAATGACCATTAAAAAACTGCTGAGTTTATCCCAAGGCTCTGTGGTGTCTTTAGATGGTTTAGCGGGCGAACCTCTGGATATTTTAATCAACGGCTATTTAATTGCGCAGGGTGAAGTTGTCGTGGTTTCAGATAATTACGGTATCCGTATTACTGACATCATTACGCCTTCAGAACGTATGCGCCGCTTGAGTCGTTAAAATACAAGGGCAATTGCCAATGACAATGTTTTCGCAAATCGAACCCATAACGCAGCCGCAAACAGCGCCATTTTTATCCAATACGATTTCGCTCAGTGAGCCGAATGCACCAGCCATTAACCAAAATGATAGCTTGGTACAAATTTCAGGTTCACTCGGTGGCATTATTTTGCTGATCCTCGCAGGTGCTTGGTTGGTTAAAAAGCTGGGATTCGCCCCGAAAAAATTTGGCAAAGACTCGCTGATAAAAGTCAAAAGCAGTTGCTCATTAGGTAATAAAGAACGGGTTGTCGTGGTCGAAGTGAATAATGAATGTTTAGTTCTTGGGGTGACGGCGCAAAATATCAATGTGCTACATCAATACCCTGTACAAACTGAGCATTTACCCGTTTCAATAAATGAACCACTGACGTTTCAATCTGTTTTCAAGAAAAAACAAGATGCTGCGAACCATGCAGCGTCAGTGACTCCTTTGTATAAGTAATCGGAAGCTCGCATGTCACTTGTAAAAAACGCGTTGTTTGTTGCTGCGCTTCTGTTTGCTTTACCCCATTCCGCTTTTGCAGCGTTACCTGCGGTCATCAGCCACAGTTTAGCTGATGGCGGACAAACTTGGTCGTTACCCGTCCAAACCTTGCTGTTTTTAACGTTATTAGGCTTTATCCCCGCACTACTGTTAATGATGACCAGTTTTACACGCATCATTATCGTGCTGGGCTTGCTACGAAATGCGTTAGGGACACCATCTGCCCCACCTAACCAAGTGCTGCTTGGCTTAGCGCTGTTTCTGACTTTTTTCGTGATGTCCCCTGTTGCAGACCAAGTCTATCGTGAAGCTTATCAGCCTTTTAGCGAAGATAAAATCAGCCTTGAGACAGCTCTGGAAAAAGGCACGGCACCGTTACGTACATTTATGCTAGGGCAAACGCGCGAATCTGACCTTGCGTTATTTGCACGTATCGCCAAGGTGGGAGATATCCAAGAAGCCAAAGATGTACCGCTGCGTATTTTAGTCCCTGCGTTTATTACCAGTGAACTAAAAACCGCCTTTCAAATAGGCTTTACGATTTTCATTCCGTTTTTGATCATCGACTTAGTGGTCGCCAGCGTCTTGATGGCATTGGGGATGATGATGGTTCCCCCAGCAACAGTTTCATTGCCATTTAAGCTGATGTTATTTGTTCTCGTCGATGGCTGGCAATTATTGCTTGGCTCATTATCGCAAAGCTTTTTTAATTAGGAACAATTATGACACCTGAATCCGTAATGGCGATGGGAACAGAAGCGATGAAAATCGCACTAATGCTAGCAGCGCCGTTATTACTTGCCGCCCTCGCAGCAGGTTTGATTATCAGCCTGTTACAAGCTGCCACCCAAGTTAATGAGATGACGTTATCTTTTATTCCCAAAATTTTATCCGTGATTTCGGTGATCATTATTGCTGGCCCGTGGATGCTCAATCTACTGATTGACTACATGCGCACTTTGCTTAGTAATTTACCCTTCATCATTGGCTAACGATGCTAACCATTACCAGCGAAACCCTGACCCTCTGGCTTAGCCAAGGTTTTTACCCATTTATACGCCTCTTAGCGCTGCTGGGTACAGCGCCTTTTTTCAATGAAAAACAAGCCATTACCAAGGTTCGTGTCGCCCTTGCCTTTTTTGTTGTCTTGATTGTTTCCCCGCAACTTCCCGTCGTAAATATTCCGTTATTTTCGGCAATGGGCTTGTGGGTGATAGTGCAACAAATGGTGATTGGCATCGCAATGGGCTTAACCATGCAGATGGCATTTGCGGCAGTTCGTCATGCAGGGGAAGTGATTGGTTTGCAAATGGGATTATCGTTCGCCACTTTTTTTGACCCAACTGGCGGCCCAAACATGCCAATTTTAGGGCGTATTTTCAATGTAATTACCATTTTATTGTTTCTCGCTTTCGATGGGCACTTGTGGCTTATTTATATTGTGGTCAATTCATTTGAGCTTATCCCAATTCAAACCGCACCATTAAATCGTGATGGTTTTTGGGTATTCGTTCAATTCGCCAATACCATATTTATTAATGGGTTAATGTTAGCCTTACCGTTTATTACCTTATTTTTAATTCTTAACCTTGCGCTGGGTATTTTAAACCGTATGACTCCACAACTGTCGGTATTTGTGGTCGGCTTCCCACTGACACTGACCATTGGCATCAGTATGTTAGGGTTGATTATTTCAATTCTCCCCCGCTACACCGAACGGCTTATCCACCAAGCATTTGAGCAGCTATCTCTGATGTTTAATTTGTTTGTTTGAGTGTCGATAATTAATCATTAGCAACGGCCTTCTAAGCCGTTTCTGCGGCAGTGAATCCGCATTTAAACAGCCCTCATTGAGGTTTTATTTGTTTAAGTATTTACTCAAGATCACCATAAAGCAATTAATCTAACTTACCTTTACGATTTATATATATGAGTCATTATTGACTTTTAAAGAATATAAATATTCCTGTGGTGTCATCATAATTCCAGTAGTCATATCAAAAACTCTATCTGCAACAGAAATAGCATCTAAGCGATGCGCAGCAAATAAACGAGTTATCTTCATGGCCTTAATCGCTGCATTTATATTTCTTTCATTTTTTATGTCAAGAGCTGAGGTAGATTCGTCTAAAATGAGTATTTTAGGTCTTCTATAAAGTGCACGCGCAAGGAATATTCTTTGTTTTTGCCCTCCAGAAAGCATACTCCCCATGTCACCAACTATGGAACAATACCCATTAGGCATATTAATAATATCATCATGAATAGATGCAATCCTTGCACAATCATACATAAATTCAATATCTACCTGTTCAGAAAAACAGGTAATATTATCCATTAATGTTCCGGAGAATAAAAAATCATCTTGTTGAACATAAGAAATATATTTACGATACACCTCAATTCCAATATTCGATATTGGAATTTTACTAAACCGAATTTCTCCTTTTGTCGGTGTAAGTAAAGATGCGATAACATGTAGCAATGTGGATTTTCCACATCCTGATACACCAACAAATGCAACACTTTCTCCTTTCTCAATAGTAAAAGATACATTCTTAAAAATAAAAGGCTCATAATTTGAATAAGCGAAAGACAATAAAAATATTTCTAATGTACCGTCAAAATTTTCAGAAGCATCCTTAATATAATTCGTTTCTGAGTATTCACTTTCAGTAAAAAACACATCGCTAAGTCTATCTGTATGTATAGTCAACATTTTAAATTCATATATTACATCACATACATTTATAGTTCTCTGTATGAATGTATCTGCATATACCATAAAAGCAAATAAAATACCCATAGTAAAAAAACCATTTTCAATTAATTGTGCACCGCCATAAATAACCGTACATGCAACTAACCCGGTCATGCATCCACCAATTAATCGAAAAATAAGTTCAATACGAAAAAGCTTGATATTTGCAGAAATACTCTCTGTAGAAAGTCTTAGCCATTTTATTTTTCTATTTGTACTCAAAGATAACATTTTAATTGTTGATATACCACGGACTGTTTCTATAAAATGAGAGCTTTGAGCTGCAGTCTTATTAATTGATTCAATTAAAGCCATTTTATACACCCCAAAAAAAGCCCATTTAATCAAAGCATAAATTAATGCAATAAATACAATCGTTATGCATAATGTAATACTGTAAAAACCCATAAATAAAAGTAGAAAAACTGTAATTATTGCATCAAGAATTGCACTAATCATACGAGCTGTAAATGCCTCTTGAATTTCATTTAATGACTGTAAACGAGAAACCACATCCCCCAAATAACGTTTTTTATAATAAACCACAGGAAGACTAATTAATTTATTTAAAAAACTTTCAGACCAAGTTAATCCAATTGTATATTTTGTTGCTGTAATATTCCAATCTCTGAACCACGTAAACAACATTCTCACAAATATCATAATTATAATAAAAGAGAAAATAATATTGAGAGCGACTAAATTACCTGTATTAAGAATATTATCTAATATAAACTGAGAGGATGCTGGAATCAAAAGAGTCATAATCTCTATAGCTGCTGAAAATATAATAACCTTTGCTAATACTGATATTTTGCCTTCTATTCCTGCTAACATATCTTTTAGTGTTAGTATAGTGGATTTTTCAATCTTCTCAAATTTTGCGCTAGGTGACATTTCAAGTACTATTCCAGTGAAACAGCTCGATAGCTCAGAATGACTAATACTTCTTTCACCTATACTCGGATCATGTATAATTCCACCGTTTCTAGATATTTTTTTAAGAACTACAAAATGATTAAAAGACCAATGCAAAATACAAGGTAACGATAAAGACCTCAGCTCCTCTAACTCTATCTTGACAGGAGAGGAAGTCATATTTAATTTTTCACCTAAAACTATTATATCTTTAAGACTCATCCCATTACTTGATACTTCAAAGCGTTTTCTAATTGAAATCATATCAATTTTAAAACCGTGATAATTCACGATCATTGCTACACAAGCAAGGCCACACTCAGCGGCCTCAGCTTGAAGAATTACAGGAAGAGATTTCCTAAAAAAAGAAGTTATAGATAAGAATTTCATACATATCACCGTTTTATTAATCAGTTATTCTAAATAGCCATTTATATAACTCTTTTTTCTCTGATAAGATTGACGCCTCAATTTGCATTCCTTGCTTCAACGGTAAACCTATACGACTTTCAGGAGAAACAGTCACAATAAAATGCTTTCCATTTTCTTGATGGACCACGGCTTCTGAAACTGAGATTATTGTAGCAATAAATTTTCCATATCGTTTCCACGGATAAGCAGCGACTCGTAGTTTTACTTTTTGTCCTATTTTAATTTCACCTACTGATTCTGCAGCAACTTGTAATCTAATAACAGGAACCGCACCTTTAGGTATAACTGAAGCTACAATATCTCCTTGTTTAACCTTATTCCCATGTATTTTATTTATACCAACAACATTCCCACTAATTGGACTAACTACTTCTAAATTTTCAGAAATATCGACCTCCATTAATTGTTGGGAAACTTCAATCATAGATTGCTTTACATCATTAATCATTTCATCCGTACTAAAATTCAATACATTAACTTCCTTTTCCAAATTGATTAAATCGGATTTAACTCTAGTCAAATTAACTAATGTGTTTTTTATTTTTTCATCATTAAGCAATACACTTTCTCTTGATTCATATAACATCATTTCAGAAATAACCCCCTTATTTTTATAACCAATAAAAGAATCATACTTATCCTTTGAATAAGAAAAAATTATTTCATTAACAGATAATAAAGCTTCAATATCTCTCAATTCATTTTTCTTATTCAAAATAGCTTCTGACAATTTTAATAAGTTTCCATCTCTTTTTTTATTTAATAGAGTGATTTTTTCATTAAATAGTTTCATTCTATTATTTAGATTTTTCCTTTTCTCTTTTGAAACCACCCCTGATGTACCTTTAATTTTATTATTAATACGCATTATTTTTTTGTTCACACTAACATATTGTCCGTCAAAAACCTCTACCTCTTCTACCGTACCATCCATAGGTGCAATTAGAGAGTAAGCATTAGGATTAAAAGCAACATACCCAGAAGCTTCGATACTAATACTATAAGTACCTTTAACAATTAAAAGAAACAGTACGAAAATAATTATAAAACATAGAAAAAGAGGTATTCCATATGCTTTCGGGATACTTCTAGAGTTTCTGCCGATCCAATTATCTTTATTACTAGCAATAGCTTCCTTACGAAATATATCCATAAACAATAACTTTTAATTATTATGTTTAGGGAAACTTATCAATATTTGATTATCTGTTATAACTAATATTCTATTTGACAAATAATCATAACCAAGCAATCCATCAAAATCTATCCTACTATCTTTAACTTGAAATAATAATGCATTAATATTAGTCGAGTCTGGTGTTGTAATTATTTTTTTTGGGCAAGATGTTGAAGCATTAACACAGCCTTTTTCAGTACCAGTAAAGATAACTGAATGACTGGCTCCTGTATCAATTACCATCCTATACTTTTCATTACTATCAGATATTACATCAACCATAAACCCTTGTTTTGTTCGAATGTAATTTAAAGAATACCAATTATAACCATCAAGAATCTTATTTAAATCATTTGTTATTATTAGAATGTTTGAAATATAGTCGATAACCAGTGTTTTATTGCCATTCATAATACCCAGCCCTAACACTCCATTAATAATATATTCTCCATTTTGATCTATCATTCCTTTACCCCATGGTTTTAATATTTCCACATTCATATTTTTAAATGCTTCACCATTAATTTTAACATCCCCCCCTCTCGACATAACCGTTGAAATTTTATGGCCAAAAACATCAATAGAATTTTGTACGACTGCCTCACGTTTATTAAAATTAGGAATAATTAAATCGAAGATAGTTTTAGGAAAATAAAAAGCATTTGATGCTCCTGTATCAATAAATATCCGGTCAATTTCATGACCATTGATATTCATAGATATTAATGGCATGTTCTTTTCATCAAAGGTAATAGGAACACGAATATCAGCCCAAACAAGTTTCATTGATGAGGCAAGAATAAAAAATAGAATAAATAAATATTTATGCATTTTTATCAATCCCTATATTTTTTGCTATTTCATTCGAACTTATACCTAGATTTATAAGATATGCTGCTCCACGGCTGAGGAATGACTGCATTGCATCACAGTAAATTTTCTTTTTCTTGAAAGCACTATCTTGTGAGTATCTATTAATAGGTCTCCCACCTGCACAAACTGATTTCCAAATACATCCATGACAATCTTCAGGTAAAAAAGATTCTATTTTACTCAGTTCTCGCATCGGAAGACTATTAACAATTTTTTGATAGGAAGCATCTCTAATATGACTTATTGGAACAAAGGTGTCTGAAAGTGTTGAACGTAACGTATCATCAACATAGATATAGCCTGTAGAGGTCACTGTTATAGCTATTGTTTGATGTAATTCATTTTGAGGAGTAACCCCTAGGACTATGTAATCCTCAGCACCAGTTAAAATTCTAAGGTAGGCTGATAAAATTCGTATATCACATTCTGGATCATTTTGCTCAAACCAAGCATCACAAATCTCAACTAGAAAACGTTTGATTCCTTCTGTATTGACTACATTTACATAGTTATTATCCGGAAGGAGAAAATCAAATTTTCTACATTTCATGTCATGGTAAAAATATTCGAAAAGTTCTTCACCACTAGCATCTGGATTGATGACTGATAGTATTGGCGGCATGGGAAGAATTTTTCTATTCTCCGCTGCTGAGTATAACATTTGATATCCATTCATTGTTGCTTCATATGAACTACGCCCTTTGTGATCTAAACGATATCTATCATTTATATGCTTTGGCCCATCAATAGAAATACTTACAGATACTTTGTATTTTTCAAATATTTCGATCCATTCATCATCAATCAATGTAGCATTAGTCTGTAACCCAATACGAAACTCAGCCCCTTTATAGTCTCCTGAACGAAGAGTTTCGCAAAGATAAATAAATCGTTTTTTTTTGAGCATCAAAGGTTCACCTCCATGTAGGTCAACTTGTATTACATGGTGCTCAACTTCTTCTGCCACTCTTTCGAGAAAACTTTTAAGTTCTATTATTGTATTATTGGATATAACTGGAGCACTATTTAGCGCTAATTCACTTCCCATATTAAATATATAGCAGTATGAACAATTTAAATTACAACGTTCACTAATTTTAAGTATAACTTCAAAATGTTTGATTTTTAGCATAATAACTAACTATTTAATTAATTGAAAATGCGGCCATAGCCGCACTTATATTACCAAGTGTTTTTCCATTGGAAATTAACCCATCCTCCAGCAGCTTCAGACTTCCCCCCTCTGATATATTCAAGTAGTTTAGATACATCACTATCTTTTTTAATTTTTAAATTTGCAGAATTTTCTTGTATAACAGTTTTGAATTTTTCCATAAGACCTCTATTGAGAATTAAATTTTCCTTTCGAAGAATCAATAGCATTATTTAAATACGCTATAGCAAGTTGATAATAATCTTATATAACCAATACTGTCCATCTCTTTTTTTTAACATCTATATATTATATTTCACACTGTAAAAAAATAATCACACAAATAAATTATAAAATCTCAATGTATTTCCACAGCATCAAATTGCAATATAAAATTCGACCTTTCTTATAACCAAAAATAAATATTTACGCGCAGAGAATATTTAAAAAAAACAATACCATCACCAATTTAAATAACATTGAATAGTATACTTTCAATATAAAAACATCAGATAACAACACTTTAATTTAATAATTCGATAATTAATTAAAACAAAAAAACCGCGCTCCAATAACGGCAAAGCGCGGTTGAGTAGAACTCAAGTATTAGATGATTAACGACTACCAAATAAAGACATGCTGTTTAAATCTTTGAAAATACTTTGTGATGCTTCAAACATCGCTTTTTCTTTATAGTAATCCGTGGTGGTGCCTGTCCAGTTGGTCTCAAGCAACTCACTTTTACGGGCGGCATTTTGAATTGAACGCGTGTCCGCTAAAAAATCCAACTTATCAATTTCTTGTAGTTGTAAGCCTTGTTTTGCTTCAATATTGGAAATTTGGTCTAGTGCCGCTTTAATGCCACGGTTGGCTTCATCCATCCCTGCTTGCGCACGGTCTAAATCCGCTTGTGGTGCATCTTGCTGTGGAATTTTTAACGCGTCAATACCTGCATTTAATGCTTTGAAAACATTCACAACATTACTACTGTCTGTATCAAATACCTGAGCACCTGTGAAATAAGTGGTCATTTCACGGTCGCTGGAGACATTCTGCATTACCGCTTTATCACCACCGTGATAGAGCACATCCCCATCAGCGTTAATTTCAAAAGGCGGTTTATCCGATTTAAAACCTGCAAAAATATAGCGCCCATTGCCGTCTGTGGAATTCCCCAATGCCACCAGTTGTTCTTTCAAACCTGTTAACTGCTCAGCTAATGTATTGCGGTCTTTATCACTCAAAGCACCTTGGTTAGAGGCTTGAATAATCGTGGTATCAATCTGCGTGGTGACATCCGTCATTTGAGTCAAAATGCTCATTTGTAATGTCATACCCGTTTTCGCAAATCCACGGCTGGTCACGTATTGCTGATTGCGAGTTTCAGATTGGTTAATTCGTACCGCTTGAGATGATGCTTGTGGATCATCCGACGGTTTGCTAACTCGCTTACCTGATGCTAATTGGCTACCTGCTTCCATCCAACGCGCTTGGGAATTATTCATATCTTGTAGGCGTTGGTGATAAATCATATTTGTGCTTAAACGCATCGCTAAATCCTTATTATATCGCTAAAACTTAGAATGCACGCATCAGCGCATTAAACAAATCATCCACGGTTTTCAACACTTGCGCATTGGCATTGAAAAATTGTTGGATCTTTTGCATTTGAATACTTTCTTCATTCATATTCACGCCAGAGATAGCTTGCTCTTGTTCATAGAAACTCTCTGTCATTTTATTTTGCGTTTCAGAGTCAATTTGCGCTTGTTTGGTTTTGCTTCCGACATCATTGACTAACGTCGCGTAGAAATCAGAAAACGTTGAGCCGCCATCAATCAGTTTTTGGTCTTGTAACTTCACCAATTCTTTGATGTTTTCGTTATCACCAGGGCCGCTGTCTTTGCTGCCCGCGGCGGCAAATTTTGTTGCATCGCTGATCAACGTTTGCATGCCATTAATCACGCCACTGACAGGCTTCGCGAGGAATGAATCCCCTTTTTGCACGCTGCTGTTGCTGATATTAATTTCAATACCCTCAAATTTCAGTGTCGTCGCGGTTGAATCATCATCTAAAGCAACTTTAGTGCCTTCAGGTAAGCGCGTAACACTCCACCCATCATCACCAAAGCGAATGTCATAGTTGCTACCAGTAACTTTGGAAACATCACTGTATTTTAAGTCGAAATCAGCCTTGCCTGTGTTGTGAGTATTACTCACCACATTGCCTTTACCGATTTCAAAGAAGTTCTCACCCGTTTTACCGCTGGCATCATAGCCTTTACTGTGGACTTCGTTGAATTTGGTAGCAAAAACTAGCGCAAGCTTATTGAGTTTTTGATACGCGGGGTCGATAACATCTTGACGTGAACGCAAGATACCGCTGAGCTCTCCACCACGGAAAGATTCATCAGGAATTTCACGGGCTTGGCCATTTGCGCCAACAAAACCAATGCTAAAGCGGCTATCATCTTTTGATGATGGCACAGCTTCTAAACGGTTTGCTTTTTCCCCCGTAACTAATGGCAAGCCATTCGCAAACGTGACGTTATAGTTGCCATTTTGCTCAATCACTTTGACGCCAATTAACGAATTTACTTCGTTAACTAAACGATCTCGCACATCAAGCAAGTCATTAGGTTCCGAGCCACTGACAGAACGCACACGGGAGATTTGCTGGTTTAAACCTGCAATTTTCTCAGCGTAGATGTTAATGTCTTTCACCTTGTTTTCGATTTGGCGATTAACATCACGCTCCATTTCTTGTAAGCGTCTGTCTGCTTCTTTAAATTGGCTCACCAACGCATTAGAGTTACCAAGAAAAACATTAATTAATGTTTTATCACTGGCATCACTAGTTGCCGCATCTAATGACGTGAAGAAGCTGCCAATATTGCTGGAGATATCTTCGATATCATTGGTTAGCAAATCATCGACTTTATTACAGTTTTTAACGTACGCTTCGTAGTCACCACTGCGCGCACGCGCTTGGCTGTACTGTGCATTGATAAATTCATCAAACTCACGGCGAACATGGCTGAAATACGTGCCGTTACCAAAATAGCCACTCGGTGTCATCGTACCGGGATTCTCCCCGAAAACAGCACTTTGGCGGTGATAATATCCCACACCAGCGTTGGCTAAGTTGTTAGAAATCACACTTAACCCGCCTTGTGCAGCATTCACACCACTGAGCGCATTATTCATTACATTGTTCAGCATAAGCTTTCCTGTTCTGGGTGCGTATCGCGTTCATTGGCTGACACAATGTCGGCGATAGCAACTCAAATTATTTAGAGCATATTTAGTTATCGGAAAATCGACGTAATTATTTAGCCCTAACACGTATAAATTCTGTATTTTAGAAAATATCATTTAAGTCGATGGTATAAGCCTGTACAGCACGTGATGCTGAAGTATTTGCCGCAGGCTGGTTGCCTCGTATTTGATTAATTAAGGTGATTAATTTATCGGAATAACCTGGGTCTGTGGCGTAACCTGCTTGATGTAAACGACGTGCCGCAATTTCAGGAGTTGGTGCTTTTTTGACGTCTTTATAGCGTGGGTTATCCGTCAATAAACTGATGTAATCCGCAATGGCCTCTTCATATGAACCATAAACACGAAAGTCATCGCGCATTTTGATCGTTTGGCCATTAATCACTTCCGTCGTCATGATATTAGTGACAGGGCCCTGCCAACTTTTCCCTGCTTTAATACCAAATAAGTTATGGCTGGTTTTCCCATCCATTTTTAATATTTCCCTTTGCCCCCAACCGCTTTCCAGCGCCGCTTGTGCTAATACCAGCAAATGGGAAATACCACTGTCTTTACTGGCGGCTTTAGCAGGTTCAATCAAACGGCTAATAAAGTTGCTACTGTTAAGGGATAACGCTTTGATTTTTTTCAAAGGTGCAGAAAGCGCATCCCCCATCGGGGCAAAATGGCGCATCATCTGTTCCATATTAAATGGCGGTAAGGATTGCACCGTTTTTTCATCAAATGGCAGTAAACTGTTGGAATTTGGGACGCTTGACGTGTGTTGATCACGCGTCAGTTGCTGGTACATCATCTCCCCAAAACCTAACCCTTTTTGGGAGAGGTCTTGGGCAATTTGCTGGTCATACATACTGGTCAACATACGGGTTTGGTCATTGGAAAATAGGCCATCCTGTGGGAGTGCGTCACGCATGCTTTTTAGCATCATTTGGACAAATGTTGCTTCCAATTGCTGCGTGACTTGGCGCAGCCCTTGCTCCGTGTTTTTATTCAATTCGCCCTTTAACTGACTTAGCGACTGTAAATCGAACGCCGCACCTTGCAATAGCTGCATATCGCCCATTAGATAATCTCCAGTTTCGCACGTAAACAACCTGCACTTTCCATCGCTTGCAAAATCGACATTAAGTCGTTTGGTGTTGCCCCTAATGTATTCAGTGCTTGAATCACTTGGTTGAGCTGTACGCTGGCATTGACTTTTTGCAACGCGCCACCGCGGTCTTGTACGCCGACACTGGTGTTACGTGTTACCACAGTTTGTCCGCCCGCAAACGGTGTATCTGGCTGGCTAACTTGAGTTTGTCTTTCCACGGTGACAGCCAAACTGCCGTGAGCTACCGCGCAACTTTCCAGTGTTACACTGCGATTGATCACTACTGAGCCCGTCCGTGAATTTAAGATCACTTTGGCCTCTGCCATTGGCGTGCGAACATTCAGCTCTTGTACCCGAGCGAGGAACTGCACTTGGTCTCGGTTGTTTGCAGGCACTAATAATTGCACTGTACGAGAATCCAATGCGCTAGCCGTTCCCATCCCGCCCATACGATTGACAGCGTCTGCGATATCTTGCGCTAATGTGAAGCTGTCTTCGTTTAATTGCAGGTTAATAGCACCACTTTGCCCAAAACTGCTTGGCAGCTCGCGTTCAATAGTCGCCCCGCCAGTAATGCGCCCACCGTTAAGTTGGTTAACTTTGATGCTACTACCGCCACCACTTGCCCCTGCGCCACCCACGAGGATATTACCTTGTGCCATGGCATAAATTTGTCCATCCACGCCTTTTAATGGCGTCATTAAGAGTGTGCCACCACGTAAACTTTTCGCGTTCCCCATAGAAGACACCACGATATCCACCGATTGCCCTGTGCGTGCAAAAGGCGGCAGTTTTGCCGTGACCATCACCGCTGCCACATTTTTAAGCTGCATATTCGTGCCAGGTGGCACCGTGATCCCCATCTGAGATAACATGTTATTTAAGCTTTGCGTGGTAAACGGCGTTTGCATGGTTTGGTCACCCGTGCCATCCAAACCCACCACTAAACCGTAGCCAATCAACGCGTTATCGCGCACCCCCTGAACAGTGGTTAAATCTTTAATACGCTCACTGTGCGCCGAAAAGGTAAAAAAGCAAAACAGTGATAGCAAAATTAATACGTTGTTTTTCATTGAATTCTCTCGGCCGTTACTCGCTAATGTTTAATTAATAAGGCGAAACATTTAAGAAAAAGCGTTGTAGCCAGCCCAT
The DNA here is from genome assembly GCF_028482245.1 of Providencia sp. PROV129. Lineage (NCBI taxonomy): Bacteria > Pseudomonadati > Pseudomonadota > Gammaproteobacteria > Enterobacterales > Morganellaceae > Providencia > Providencia sp. PROV129. The sequence goes on along the minus strand of NZ_JAMPQD010000005.1, from coordinate 99,514 downwards.
ATTTTGCGATTCGTTGATATAACCATCGCCAACATATTCGATGCGAGCGTCCGCCACTTGTGTGGAGCTCACATGGTTATCTGAGCCAATAGTTCGTGGGTTAACCACTCCCGAAAAACGAATAGATTCAGTGCCTTGGTTAATTGCGATGCGTTTTTCACCCACTACATGTAAATTGCCATTCGCCAGTAACTGGTCGACGGTCACCGTAATGGTTCCCTTAAAGGTGTTATTCGCATTTGCACCACCTTTACCGCTAAAGTCACTGTTTCCTTTGATATCCAGTTCGGTGTTGTTGCCACCGATCCACCCTTGCATAAAGCCAGGTAATATCGCGGCAAGGAACCCCGTTTTACCGCTGCGATTCGCATTGGCAGAGGAATTTTTGCTGGCGCTGACATTTTCTTGCAAATTAATGGTTAGAATATCGCCAACATTACGCGGTCGCCTATCTTCAAAAAGCGGCTGATAACCGTAATAAGCAGGCTGGGCACTTTGAAATATCGAACCGTTTGGGGAAGGTGCTGTAGGGGCAGAAGGAATAGCCGTCGTTTGTGTATCCACTAACGGACGAGATGGAATGTGAGCACAACCGCTGGTGGCTAAAACCAAAACGGCAAGTAACCATACCTGTTTAGGTGCAGTCAAACGCATCTGCAACGCTGTTTTTTGCTGTTGGGAAATAAGGCCGCTTTCAATCATTATGCTACTCTTTTGCTGCTGTGTACGTTGTTCATCCCAAAGAGATGTCTTTCATAGGGCTCACAGGAACCCCATGAGCGCCTATACAAAACCAATTACAGTTGCGTTAAACGCTGAAGCATTTGGTCTGATGCAGAAACCGCCTTACTGTTAATCTCGTAAGCACGCTGAGTTTGGATCATATTGACCAACTCTTCGGCGACATTCACGTTAGAGGTTTCTAGCATGTTTTGATAAAGCAGACCGGCACCGTTGGTTCCCGGCGCACTTTCATTCGGCGCACCTGAGCTCGCGGTTTCCATATAGAGGTTTTCCCCCATACTTTCCAACCCTGCATCGTTAATGAAGGTTGTCAGCGTAATTTGGCCGATTTGCTGAGGTTGACTATCGCCATAAACGGTGACAGATACCGTACCATCACGCCCAATCGTTAAACTGTTGGCATTATCTGGGATGGTGATCGCAGGAACGATTTGATAGCCGCTGGAGGTGACTAACTGGCCATCTTGGTTAGGCTGTAATGCCCCATCACGGGTATATGCGTCAGTGCCGTCAGGCATTTGCACATGTAAAAAACCTTGGCCTTTAATTGCAATATCTGTGGTGGTACCTGTTTTATTCAATGCACCTTGTGCATGAATACGCATTGTGGCGACAGGGCGTGCCCCTGTCCCCAGTTGTAGCCCTGATGGCAAAGAGGTTTGTTCAGAGCTCATCGCCCCTGGCTGGCGAATATTTTGGTACATTAAATCTTCAAAAACCGCGCGTTGGCGTTTGAAACCATTGGTGCTAACGTTCGCCAAGTTATTGGAAATTACGTCTAAGTTAGTTTGTTGAGCATCAAGCCCAGTTTTTGCAATCCATAATGAACGGATCATAATTATTCCTTACTGAATTTAGCTGACGGCAAGCAATTGGTTGGCGCGTTGGGCATTTTCATCCGCACTGCGAACCACCTTCATTTGCATTTCAAAATGCCTTGCATTGGCTATCATCGACACCATCGCTTCGGCTGCATTGACGTTACTTCCCTCAATCACACCAGACGTCACAACCGCACGGTCACTCAGTGGCAATACATTGCCATTCGCGGCTTGCCCCTGAGGGGATAAATGGAATAGCCCATCTTCCCCGCGAATTAAGTCTTGCGGCTGCGCTTCAACCACTTTCAAACGGCCGATTTGCCCCAACATAGTTGGCGGATCCGTCGCCAGCAATGCGGTGATGGTGCCATCCATGCCAATAGTGATTTCTGCATTTTGCGGGACGTTAATTGGCCCGCCATCGCCTTGCAGACGGCGTTCACCAATCACTAACTCACCTTCGCCCGAAATTTGGATATTCCCATTTCGGGTATACGCTTCTGTGCCATCGGCTAATTCAACCGCCAAAAAATGCTTATCGTTTAACGCAACATCTGTTGGCTTACCTGTGTAGTTCAGCGGCCCTTGGCTCATATCCGCGCCAGGGGTTGAAGAAACCACCAAGGTTCTGGTTTGCGCGCTATCCCCATTCACGGGCACTGCGCGCATGGCAGAGAGCTGCGCTTTAAACCCTGCGGTAGACACATTAGCAATGTTGTTGGAAACCACCGCTTGGTTCTCAAGCGCATGACGCGCTCCCCCCATTGCGGTATAAATGACGTGATCCATGGCCACCCTCTAGGCTTATCGTAAGTTAACCAAAGTTTGTAACATTTGGTCTTGCGTCTTGATGGTTTGCGCGTTTGATTGGTAATTGCGCTGCATCACAATCATGCTAATAAGCTCTTGGCTCATATCCACGTTGGAAGATTCCAATGCACCGCTGGTTAATTTACCGAACTGCCCTACACCAGGTACGCCATCCATCGGGTTGCCCGATGCGTTTGAAGATGCCCATACGTTGCCACCTTGGGAAACGAGACCATTCGGGTTCGCAAACGCAGAAAGCGCCACTTGCCCAACCACACGTTTCTGTTGGTTTGAGTAGTTCGCAACGATTAAGCCGTTATCTTCAATTTTGAAACTGGTGTATTCACCCGCAGGGAAACCATCAACATCAATGGCACTGACGGAGGACTCGCTCACTTTTTGTTGGCGGGTTTTCGATAAATCAACGTTTAAAACGCCGTCATCCGCACCGTTTAAGCCGTTATAGTTGAAAGGAAATGTCGCTTTATCCGCATCTTTTAGCTTGCCGTTACCATCAAACTCTAATTTGCCAAGTTCTTTTGCAGACTTATCACTTGCATCTTTTGCGTAAGCTGTCCATTCGTTGTCCGCATTTTTAACAAAGTACACGGAGATTTCATGGGTATTACCTTGGCTGTCATACGCCGTCATTGTGGTGCTGAAGTTATAGGTTGATGAATCATCAGGCTTATCAACATCAAAGGCTTTATCTTTGATTTTGTCTTCTGAGTTCAAGTTAATGGTTAACTTGGCAAGTTCCGATTTTTTCGCATCCATCATGTCCGTTGGGATGTTTAATCCTTCAGGCACACCACCGCTTTGAATGGTGACATTGCCTTTTTCATCGACACTGGCTGGGTAACCTGTCACCACCATGCCTTGGTTATTGACTAAATTACCGCTTTTATCACGCAAAAATTGGCCATCACGGCTGTAGTAAGTATCACCATTTTTATCTTGAACGCGAAAAAAGCCACTACCTGAAATCGCCACGTCAGTTGGTCTATCTGTACGTGTAATTGGGCCGTCTTTAAAGTTTTGCGTAACTGCAGCAACGTTAACACCAAGGCCAACACCCGAACCTGCGAACATATCCGCAAATGATGTCGTTGCACCTTTAAAGCCGTTAGTTGCGGAGTTGGCAATATTATTACCAATTGAATCGAGCCCCGCTGACGCTGCATTTAAGCCACTGACTGCTTGTGAAAAAGACATATTTTCTCCATGAGTATTGGGGGTAAAAATTAAGAAGAAGGGTAAACTTTGAAAATGCTACTAAGAGGCACACTTTGCCCGATGCCAACATCTAATAATGGCGCGTCAGATCCTGGTGTGACACCGTTGACGCGGGTATAGCCCAGTTTCGTGACCTCAACTTCAGCCCCGTTTCTGATAGCTCTCACATCAAAGTAATATTTCCCTTTCGTATCGGTGACTAAATTGCCGTTGTTGTCCAAACCATCCCATGCCATGTCATAAATGTCGGGCTTAACTTCAGAGTCATAGGTGATGGTTCGCACAACCATTTTGTTTTTGTCGCGAATAGTGATTTCAACGCTATCGGCCAATTTCGGTAAAAAGAAACCAAATGGCGATGAAATAAATTCAGATTTTGGCTCTTCGCCGTCCTCTTCAGAGGTGTTTTGATTGCTCAACGCTGCGGTAGATGGGCTGTTTGGACTAATTCCTTCATCGGGTAACGGGTTCGATGGTTTCGTCACCGTGCTATTTTCGCCTGAACTCTCTTTTTTAAGCGGAGCTAAAACAATTTCATTACGCGGAATAAGTACGCCTTTGCCCACCAGAGCGGTAGCTTGTAGTGATTGCCCTGAGCCGATTTGTTGGGAAATACCACTCACGTTATCGCTGAGTTTATTCATACTTTCCAGCGTGGCAATTTGCGCCAATTGGCTGGTTAAATCGGTATTTTCCATCGGGTTCGTTGGGTCTTGGTTTTGCATTTGCGTCACAATCATTTTCAAAAAAGTGTCACGCATATCATCACTTTGACTTTTCTTAGGCACATTACTTGCCGCAGGTTCTGGCCCTGCGGTAGTGTTGTCCAAAGAATCGTACATCGTGGCTGCAATCCCCATGTCATACCTCCGTTACTGGCCAATAGTCAGTGTTTTTTGCAGCAAGGTTTTTGCTGTATTCATCACTTCTAAGTTGGCTTGGTAGCTACGAGAGGCCGAAATGGTGTTGATCATTTCCCCCACCATATCTACGTTAGGCATTTGCACATACCCTTTCTCATCCGCTAAAGGGTGACCAGGTTTGTATTCCATACGTGGTGGTGCTGGGTCTTCAATCAGTTCACTGACTTTTACGCCACCCACTTCGTGGCGGCCTTGTGGTGCCATCTGGAAAACCACTTGTTTAGCGCGATACGGCTGCCCATCAGGCCCCGCAATACTTTCTGCGTTAGCCATGTTGCTTGCACTGACGTTTAAGCGCTGAGACTGGGCAGTTAATGCAGAAGCTGAAATGTCAAAAATACTCAGTAAGGCCATAATGATTACCCTTGCTGTAAAACAGCCAACATGCTTTTAACGCGGCTATTAATAAATGTAAGATCAGCCTGATATTTCAGGGTGTTATCGGCGAATTGACTGCGTTCAATATCCATATCGACGGTATTACCATCCATTGAGGTTTGGTAAGGGACGCGGTATTTCAAATCCATATTTGGTGCCTTAATGCCTCGGCCTTCAATATGACCTTTGGCTGTCACCGCCAGTGCAACCCCCTTGCCATTCACAGCGCCTTTATCCATCGCTTGTTGGAGTTGACGATTAAAATCAATATCCCGCGCCTGATAACCCGGTGTGTCCGCATTAGCAATATTGGAAGCCAAAACAGTTTGCCTAGCTTCACGTATTGACAACGCCTGCTGCTGGAAGGCAAACGTGGCATTTAACTTATCAATCATGATGATCCTTAATGGATGTATAGCGATGTTGACTACGAACGCTCGTTATATTCGCCCCCTCAATTAGGCAAAACCCATCAAGAGAGTACGAAAGTTAAAATTCGACGTGCATATCTTAGCGGTCTACGAAAAAATCTAATGGCGGGATAAAGGCAAAATAATTGACCTATTTGGCTCATTCATTATGAAAGAGGTGGGTAAACTGCAAGCGTGAAAAAGTGTGTTGATAAAGGAGCGAGTAACCCGATGGCTAATCTTAAGAAATTGACCTATTGCATAATAATCAGTGGATTAAGCTTAACTCCAACGCTATCTCAAGCCTCTCTTCCACAAGATATCAATCACTATTTTCGTCAAGTGCATGGCAAAAACAACCACGTTTCCATTGAGATAAAAACACCGATTGAAAAATGGCCAAACTGTGATAAACCGCAGATCAGCCCGCCTATTGGTGGACGCAACATGGGAAATGTGTCGATACCTGTGCAATGTGGGAAGAAAAAACAGTTTTTGCAGCTCACAGTTAATGTGACGGGACAATATTATGTTGCAACTCGTAATTTAAGCCGCGGTGAAACGATTGAATTTGTTGATATCGGAACCAAAAAAGGCCTGCTACACAAATTACCAACTGGAGCCAGTACGGACAAAATGGCGCTGCGGGGCGCAATTGTGCTACGCACAATTACTGCAGGACAAACATTCACCAAATCAATGGTTAGGCAACCTTGGGCGATTAAAGCTGGGCAAACCGTATTTGTATTTGCCAATGGGGATAATTTTTCAGTGAAATATGAGGGACGCGCGATTAATAATGCCACCGCTGGGCAAAATATTCGTGTAAGATTGCTCAATGGTCAAGTGGTCAATGGGTTAGCACAAGAGAATGGCAGTGTTAATATTGCGTTAAAATAAATGCCATCCAGACTGAAGTCCTTTGAAATATGACGAATCTATCTTTGACATGAAATTGCTCAAAATGAATGTTTACCTTAAGGTAAAATGAACGTTTATTCTAAATAGTTCAAGTCGCATCAAGGCAACAAGTGAATGCGTCGCTAGGAGCTTACATAAGTAAGTGACTAGTGCGAATGAGCGCAGTTAACACAGAGGCGACTTGAAATATGACGAATAAAAGCAACATTTTGTAACACTATACAGACTAAAGATCCCCAAAAATACGCCGATAACTGACATATGATAAAAATCGGGAATAGGAAAATACATTATGGCTATTGAGCAAACCCCTGCAATTTCTGCGCTGACTCAAGTAACAAACCGTGATCCGCAAGATGCGGCGGCCCCGATGCGCGATAAAAAAGTTGCTGCTGATGTCACTGTCAAAGAAAGTACTTTTGCACCTAGCGAATTACAAAAAAAATTATTGCAACCGCAAGCCTCTGATATCAACCTCGCAAAAGTTGAAAGAATTAAACAAGCTATTAAAGATGGCACCCTAACGATGGATGCGGAAAAAATTGCAGATGGTATTTTACGCGATGCCCACGAATGCATGTTATCAATGAAATAAATAACCGTTATGACTGATGAATTACTGATATTGCTAGAGCAGCAACTTTCCCATTTACAATCACTACAAATCGTGATGAAGAATGAAGAAATCTTATTAGGTTATCACCGTGTGCCGCCATCACCCTTCCAAGAAACGACTGAGCAAAAACGCTTTCTTGTCGCGGCTATCGGCCACGGTGAAACCCATCGCTTACAGCTTGAGGCACAGGCTGAAATCACCGCTCCCTACGAAAGCGATGCGGCCTTGGCTGGTCTATGGGAAGCGATTAAAGTGTTAACGACTGATCTTAAAGAGCTAAATTATCGTAACCATCAAATGCTGCAATTACACATTGAGCTCAATACCCAGCGCCTGAACTTTGTCAAAAAACACAATAACCAATCTACCTATGGTGCTGATGGCTTAGAATCAAAACGCCCTGTTTTAGGTAAGAAAATTTCGATTTAGCTTGCAGAGCAGTTTATTTAAAATGCATTAATTAAATAATAAACATTCTCTCATCTATCATTGTGAGAAGCCTCAATGCCGCGCCATTAGGCTTAATCTCCCCTCTTTCCCACTTAGACTCTCTTTCGTCATGTTTAAGATAAGTGCAAGGGAAGATTGTGAGATATTATTTTGCTCACGAATGCGCTTAATATCTTCCCCTGTCATTGGTGTAAGATGGGCAAATTGCAGTAACTGATTAATTTTATTATTCATAATTAACCTCCACTAACAGGTTAACTTTTAGCATTTTCATTATTTTTTCATCATCTAATTACAAAAGTACCTTCGCGATAACTTTATAAGATTCAAGTGTATCGTCCTCAATTTCTTTAGTTCCTTTTGCATTTAAACGAGATTTCAGCCAAGCATATACAAAAATAAGTGCCGCCCCTGCTTATAAAAAATAAGCATTCTAACGCCTCCGCTTTTACCTTTTCCTTGTAGTGGCAAACGCTTTTTAATAACGCCACTACCAAGATGGGCTTCATATTGGCCTGCAAACACATCCATTACCGCATTAATCAATTCAAAATCACTAATATTTATCTTTTTTGATACTATGATTAAACATCTTCGTTTTATAGATAGCTATCCATAGCCCCCATAATTTAACTATAGTAAAAATTACTACAGCTCAGTTAAAATAAAAGTAAATCCGAATTCAGGTTAGATTCCCGTATGGGGTATACAAAAAAAGAGCGGCTTGATAAGAATCTCCCCGCTCCTTTTATCTCAATAATATTCGCCATTCATCTTGGCGAATACACGCTCTTATCAACTGCCGCTGATCATTGACGTCATTCTAATTTTACGGTGATCTGTCATTTCTAAATTCGACATCACCACCAATTGTGGCAAGCTGCGGCGCAAAAAGCGCGAAAGAATTACCCGCAACGCATGGTTCACTAACAAGACATTAGGCGCACCCATCGCCTCTTGGTGAGAAACCGCTTGCTCCGCTTGCGTTTGGATAAACTGCGCAAGGTTTGGCTCTAATCCACCGCCATTTTTCGCAGCTTGCAGAAGAATTTGTTCCAGTCCCGCATCTAACCCAATCACTTGAATTTCTTCCGCATTACCAAACCATTGCTGAGTAATCGCACGGCCTAGTGCAATACGAACTTGTGATGTGAGGTAATCAGTGTCTTTTTGCTCACCATTTTCCCCTGCCATTTCCGCTAACGTTTCAATGATGGTGCGCATATCGCGGATCACCACATCTTCCATTAATAAATTTTGCAAAACACGATGCAAAATCGTTAACGAAATCGTGTCTGGGATCAGGTCATCTGCCAGTTTCGGCATCTCTTTTTTCACTCGGTCATACAGCATTTGTGCTTCTTGGCGACCAAATAATGTGCTCGAGTTTTGCAGTAAAATTTGGTTAAAGTGTGTTGCAACCGCCGTACTCGCTGAAACCACGGTATAACCTTGAATTTGCGCTTCTTCGCGTAAGTCGTCATCAATCCAAACTGCAGGTAAACCAAAAGCGGGCTCTCTTGTTGCATCCCCTTGTAACGTCCCCGCGGCATTACCAGGATCAATGGCTAAACTACGCCCTGGTTGCGCTTCGCCGCGTCCTACCTCTGCACCTTTAATTAAAATACGGTACTCACAAGGGGAAAGCGCTAAATTGTCACAAATGTGGACAACTGGCGGTAAGTAACCGACTTCTTGAGCGAATTTTTTACGCAATCCTCGCAGACGGCCTAATAATTCACCTTGCTGGTCGTTATCCACAAGTGGGATCAAACGGTAGCCCACCTCCATTGCCAATAAGTCTTCTAATTGCACATCATCCCACGTGGCTTCTACCACCTTGTTGGCTTCTTGGAAATGTTGTGCTTGGTTATTATCGCCCTTTGCACTTTCTGGTTGTTGTGATTTACGTACTAAATACCAACCTAATCCCGCAAGTGCTGCTGTAAATAATAAGAAGACAAAGTTTGGCATCCCTGGGATCAGGCCTATCAAACCCAAAACACCTGCACTCAACCACATAACACGCGGGTTATTAAACAGTTGGTTGACCATCTGCTCACCGACGTCTTCATCCGTCGCAACACGAGTTACGATAACCCCTGCCGCTGTGGAGATAATCAACGCAGGAATTTGGGCAACAAGACCATCACCGATTGTCAGCAAGGTGTAGGCGCTCGTGGCCTCCCCTAGCGACATATTGTGTTGACCTACACCAACGATTAACCCGCCGACCACGTTGATCACCATAATCATGATCCCCGCGATAGCATCGCCACGTACGAATTTACTGGCACCGTCCATCGAACCGTAAAAATCCGCTTCTTGCGTCACTTCTGCACGACGTTTTTTGGCTTCATCATCATTGATGATCCCTGCATTGAGGTCAGCATCGATAGCCATTTGCTTACCAGGCATTCCGTCTAACACAAAGCGAGCACCCACTTCGGCGATACGCCCCGCTCCTTTGGTGATAACCATAAAGTTAATCAAAACCAGAATGATAAATACCACAATACCAATGGCAAAGTTGCCGCCCACTAAAAAGTGGCCGAATGCCTCAACGACTCGACCTGCAGCGTCAGGCCCTGTATGCCCATCCAACAAAATAATTCGTGTTGATGCGATATTCAACGATAGGCGTAATAGCGTGGCGAATAGTAAGATAGTTGGAAATGCAGCAAAATCAAGGGTTCGTTTAGTGAACATCGCCACCAATAACACCATGATGGAAAGCGCAATATTAAAGGTAAACAGTAAATCCAATAAAAATGCGGGTAATGGCAATACCATCATCGACAAAATCAATAAGATTAGAACTGGACCCGCGAGTATTTGCCACTGCGTTCCTTGTAAGTTTTTCGGCAATTTTAAAAGTGCAGCCAAATTAGCCATCGCGATTGTTATCTCCAGCAAAGTCCAGCGTCGGTGGCACTGGTAAATTTTTCGGTTTTTTCGGTCTGAGCCCACCTTCACGACGCCAGCGGCGCAGTTGGTAAACCCATGCTAAAACTTCTGCAACCGCCGCATATAACGCGACAGGGATGCTTTGCCCTATCTCTGCATGACGATATAACGCCCTTGCAAGCGGCGGTGCTTCTAATTGTAATATTCGGTGTTCTTCACCAATTTCCTTAATGCGCTGCGCTATCACCCCTGCGCCTTTCGCCAACACTTTTGGTGCCCCCATACGTTTATCATCATATTTCAGCGCCACTGCATAATGCGTGGGGTTAGTCACTATCACATCGGCAAGTGGCACATCCGCCATCATGCGATTTCGCGCTATCGCCCGCTGTTGTTGGCGAATTTTCGCTTTAATATGTGGGTCACCCTCTTGCTGCTTAAACTCATCTTTAATTTCTTGGCGGCTCATACGCAATTTCTTCAAATGAGAGCGAAATTGATAAAACACGTCAAATGCCACCATTGGGATCAGCAAAAACACAATCAAATACCCCGCAAAAATCACTTTTTGCAGGGCATTACTCAGTGCGGTAACAGGTGACTCCATCACTAAATGCAGCAATGAAGGCCAGCTTTGCCATAAAAAAATAAATGCCCCCAACCCAACAAACAATGATTTCAAAATTGCCTTGAACAATTCTGATAACGCATTCATTGAAAAAATACGTTTTAGCCCTTTAATTGGGTTGAGCTTTTTTAAATCGAACTTAATCAATTTACTGTTAAACACTAACCCGCCCACTAAAGACGACGCGGAAATCCCGACGAGCGCTAAACCGCCAATAACAGGCAATAATGCAAATAATGCCTCACTGACCACACGCCCTAAATAGCTGATCATTAAGCCTGTGTTTTGCAAATAATGGCCATCAAAAATAAAGCCTTGTCGGGCAATTTGGCGAAGTTGTGCCGCAAGGTGCCCCCCGCTTAACCAGAGCAAACTGATACCCGCCAACATCATCATTAGCGAGCTAAGTTCCTTTGAACGAACGATTTGCCCATCATCTTTGGCTTTTTGCTTTTTATGGGGGGTGGGCTCTTCTGTTTTTTCTACATCACTCTCGTCGGACACCGTGGTTCCAAAATTTAGCGAAAATACGAGTTATCGCTATAGCATGACAGAGTGTAAAAAAATCAATGGTGGAAAATAGACGCAGTTCGAGGGGGTTATTTGCCTATTGAGCAATAAGACAGCAACTTTGCGAAGCGCTTGGCAAATAAAAAACGGGCAATTATATTTTTCTCGCGCTGCTCAAAAATGGCGATAAAATATCCATATTCACACGAAACCGTGACAGCTTACACGGGTGAATACACATGTATAAGGAATTTATCATGAGCAGTCTGGTAACACATAGGGTTAAAAAAACGGTGAGTGTAACCGTTACACCCGAGCTATATGAGCAAGCCAGATAAGCGAAATTAAATTTATCAGCCATCTTATGTAAGGCATTAGCCGAAGAATTAAAAAAAGTGGAAACCATAAAGTGGAAAGAAAAAAACATCGCGGGTTTCAATGAACTCAATAGGATCAGCAAAGAGCATGGACTATTCTCAGACAAATACAGGGAATTTTAATGCAATACCATCTCTATCAAAATAGAGGCGATGCTATTCATTCTCCCTACTTATTTGATATTCAAAGTGATATTATTGATATCCTGAATACTCGATTGGTCATCCCTTTATATGATAGCGATTTATTACATCAGCCCGTGCCTGATAAACTAACCCCATGCCTTTCGGTTCTTGACCATGACTATATTTTAATGACTCACTTAATGGCCGCTGTACCAAAATTATAATTTTTCAAATAAATCAATACGTTAAACAATGAAAGAGAACGTATCAAAAAAGCCATTGCCCTACTCATTGATGGGTTTTAATTAATAAGGTTCTTATGGATACTTGCCACCTAGTCGCCCCCGATATCACACTTGAAGATGCGCCAAAAGAAGCGGCTCGCATGCTAAATTGGCTACAAACACAAGGGATCATCGACCCTAGCTTCCAATCGATTGAATATGATAAGGTAATTTATCGCCCAATGCCTGCTTATAAAGAACCTATTTTATATGTTATTGATGGCAGTATTGTTCCCACCCAACTACCTGAAAACCAATTAAAAAATACCCTATCCATTGTCACAGAACGCACTGTTTTTCATGCAGGCGGCAATGGGATTGGCATTTACTGCCCACAATGCGGCAATGAACAAACAGAACACAGTCATGCATGGGGTGATGCCGTTTCTGATTGGTATGAAGGAAAAAACGAAAGCTTATCCTGCTTTCAATGCAATTTTCATTCACCGCTTTTCGGTTGGCAATTTAACCCTCAATGGGCCTTTGGCAACCTAGGTTTTAGCTTTCATAATTGGGATATTAGCGATGATTTTATTGCCCAATTTGAACATGTACTCGGCAGTAAAATTATTGCTGTCTACCAACATGATTAGCACAATTTTATTTAGCCGTTGGGTTTAACGTAATTTGCATGCCAACAGCTTGCGCATATTTGAGTAACGTACCGAGTTTAGGGTCAAACTGCCCTTTTTCTAAACGGGAAATATTTTGCTTTTGTGTTTGCATTTTTTCAGCAATTTCAACTTGCGTAAAATTATTAGCAAGGCGAGCCATACGCAACTGGCTAATTAACGCTTTGCGCATTTCTAATTCAAGGCAAGCGGTTTCTTGGTCAAGTTCTTCTCGCCTTTCTCCTTTTTCATCATTTATCAAAGTAGAAATCAAATCATTATTTATCATCTGAATACACTCGATCACAGTAAGCTAACTAATTGAAATGGATAATATGAAGCTACGTTAATCGTTATCAACTAATGTAGCTCCATAAAAAGCCGTTAGGTTATCGTAATAACCTAAAAACCAAGTTCATCAAGCAGGTCATCAACTTGCGACTGTGATGCCATCACATTAACGCCTTCTTTATTGATTTGCGGGCCATTGAGTAAACTTTCGTTTTGTGTTTTCGCACGCATTTCAGGTGGCGTATTTTCCATTAACAATGCCAGCAGTTGTTTTTCCGCTTCTTCAACCACTTCCATCATTTTTTTAATGACTTGCCCTGTTAAGTCCTGAAAATCTTGCGCCATCATGATTTCCAGTAATTCAGCCTTGGTGGTTTCGCTGTCTTGGATCACTTGCCCTAAAAAAGCTTCTGTTGACTCACGCAATTGTGTAGGAACCACACCAGTCGCTGTTTCTTGCCATTGCTGTTGCAACGTCTGCGCATTTTTATTCATATCCACTTGCAGTGGTTTGATGACATCAATGCCATTTAAGGTTTTTTCTGCCGCTTGCGCCGTCATTTGCGCGATATAACGCAGTCTGTCTTTCCCATCTGGAATGCTTGCAACAGCCTGTTGGACACTTTTTTCTAACCCCAATTCGCGCATACTTTCACGCAAGGTTCTCATCAGCGTACCAATGCGTGTAATGACTTGTTTTAAATCATCATTACCATTGCGAATACCTTCCATACCCACTTGCTCAGTCATGAAAATCTCCTTTGGCACTCACTATTATTGCAGTCCCATTTTTTCAAATACTTTGTTCAGTTTTTCTTCTAAGATAGCGGCAGTGAACGGTTTAACCACATAACCACTTGCCCCTGCTTGTGCAGCAGCAATGATGTTTTCTTTTTTTGCTTCCGCCGTTACCATCAAAACTGGGATATGCTTAAGTGCATCATCGCCACGAATTGTTTTAAGCAGTTCTAAGCCATCCATATTTGGCATATTCCAGTCTGCAACAACAAAGTCGATGTTACCCGCACGGATTTTTTCTAATGCATCAACACCGTCTTCTGCTTCTTCTATTTTGCTAAACCCGAGCTCTTTTAATAAGTTACGGACGATACGACGCATGGTAGAAAAATCATCAACAACCAGAAAACTAAGATCTTTAGCGGCCATAACCACTCCTTCAAATACAATTGTGAATTTCCGCCGCTGCTACACAGTGACAGAAGAAAGTCTTGCTAAAACACTTGGGGCAATTTTTCGAATATCTTGCACTTCGTCCACTGCATCCATTTCAATCGCAGCTCGTGGCATACCAAATACCACACAGCTACTTTCGTTCTGCGCGTAAGTAATCGCCCCTTGTTTACGTAAATTCAATAACCCTTTGGCGCCATCCATCCCCATACCAGTCAGTAACACACCAATGCATTTTCGTCCGACACATTGAGCTACTGAATCAAATAGCACATCTACTGACGGGCGATGGCGATTAACGGGTTCACTTTGTTGCAAAATCACTTGGAAACCTTTGCCTTTATCTGCAATCAACATGTGAGAATCACCTGGCGCGATATAGGCGTGTCCTTTTTGCAGTAACTCGTTGTTTTCTGCCTCTTTTACCGTTAGTACACACAATTTATTCAGTCTGTCAGCAAATGAGCGGGTAAATCCTGCGGGCATATGCTGCGTGATCACCACAGGTGGGCATTCACGGGGTAGCATTTCTAAAAATTGGCGGATCGCTTCTGTCCCGCCAGTAGATGCGCCAACCGCAATCACACGGCTGTTACACACATATGGGGACAACGCTTTGGCTTGAGCAACTGGCTCAGACATTTTTTTCTCTGGCCGTGCAAACCGACTGCGTTGAGTGATCTTAGACATTGCCGCCGCACGAATTTTTTCACCAATAATGTCACGGTAGCTCATCATGGTTTCGCGAATGCCGATTTGTGGTTTAGTGACAAAATCCACCGCACCAAGCTCTAACGCTTTAAGCGTTACTTCGGAGCCTTTTGATGTCAATGTAGATACCATCACCACTGGCATTGGGTGCAAACGCATTAATTTTTCTAAAAAATCAATACCATCCATACGAGGCATTTCAACATCTAACGTGATCACATCAGGTTCGAGCTGTTTAATTAAATCACGTGCAACGTAAGGATCAGGCGCTGTATCCACCACCTCCATGTCTTCATGGCTATTAATGATTTCACGCATTAATTGACGCATCAGTGCTGAGTCATCCACACATAGCACTTTAATTTTTTTCATTACCCCCTCCTTTCAGCTTGCACGCTGTAGACGGTTTGTCCTTTGATCACAAAGCGTTGTGTTAATTGTGATAAATTTTCTGAATGCCCAATAAATAACAAGCCATCTGGCTTAAGCAGTGGTGCAAAACGCTCAAGCATTTTTATTTGCATTTCTTTATCGAAATAAATCATTACGTTACGGCAAAAAATTGCATCAAAGCGATGTTGGAGCTGCCAGTCATGGTCACTCAAATTTAAGTAACGAAATTCAATCATCTGCCTTAACGCGGGCTTGACTCGTGCATACCCTTCAAATTCCCCCACACCTTTCATAAAGTAACGTTGCCGCTGAAGTGCACTAAGTGATTTCAGCTCTTCGATGCGGTAAACACCTTGTTTCGCTTTTTCAAGTACTTCCGTATCAATGTCACTGGCAATCACTTTGGCATTAACGGCATTTGGCCCCAGTACATCACTTAATGTCATCGCGATAGAATAAGGCTCTTCCCCTGTTGAAGAAGCTGCACACCAGATGGTGATTGGGTTATTTTTACGTGTACGAATAAAATCCGTTAACGTGACAAAATGGTGTGGCTCACGAAAGAATGCGGTTAAATTTGTGGTCAATGCATTGACGAAAGCTTGCCATTCCGCGTTATGTGGCTCGCGCTCAAGCATCCGTAAATAGTCAGAAAAGTTGTCGAGATTACAGTCACGTAACCGCTTTAATAGCCGGTTATAGACCATATTTTTTTTATTCATGGTTAGGACTATGCCTGATTTTTTATGAATAAATCGACAAACCCGACCAAACTCATCATCAGTCAGTGGTTCTATCTGTGGTACAAAAAGCATCGTACTTGTCGTCCTATTCAATAAAAATCCAGAAGCAGCCACCTAATGCGCTGCCTTTAATGGCAAGGGAAATGCACAAAACGATTCATTTCCCTCTGCCGAAAACTCATTGTGAGTTTTCTCAACACTTAATACCGACTACGGTTTACTGCATTTTCAGGGAGCTCAAAAAATGCCACAGTATCCACTAAGTTATTGGCTTGGTCTTCCAGTGCCGCAGTTGCACTGGTCGATTGCTCGACTAATGCAGCGTTTTGCTGTGTGACTAAGTCCATTTGACTCACTGCGGTAGCAACTTGCTCAATCCCACGGCTTTGCTCATTCGATGCAGACGCAATATTTCCCATTAATTCAGTCACTTGATTAACTGCAGCAACCAGTTCACTCATGGTCGCACCTGCTTCATTCACCAGCTGGGAACCTTGACTTACACGCCCCACAGACTCATCAATTAACGTTTTAATCTCTTTTGCCGCTTCAGCACTACGTTGTGCCAATGCCCTAACTTCGCCAGCGACAACGGAGAACCCACGACCTTGCTCACCCGCACGCGCCGCTTCAACCGCTGCATTTAGGGCTAAAATATTGGTTTGAAAAGCAATGCCATCAATCACGCTAATAATTGCGCTAATTTTTTGCGAACTGTTAGAAATTGATGTCATGGTATCGATAACATCTTCGGTAATTTCACCGCCTTTCGTTGCCGTTTTCGATGCGCTGACGGCGAGCTCACTGGCTTGACGCGCGTTATCCGCATTCTGCTTAACGGTCGCTGTTAGCTCTTCCATACTGGCTGCCGTTTCTTCAAGGGATGCAGCTTGCTGTTCAGTACGCGATGATAAGTTATTATTACCTAAAGCAATTTCACGAATACCGGTATACATTTGGTCAGTATTCGAACGCAATGCACTGACGGAAGTGGCTAACGATTCTTGCATTTGTTTGAGTTTGCCAAATACTTCACCGATTTCATCGCCCGTCGTAATTTCAATATTTTGGTTCAGTTTGCCATCAGCCACTAAAGCGAAGTGTTCCCCCATACTTTTCAATGGGTTAATCACTTTACGTTTCATCCAATAATGAGCAAACGCGATCACCAGAATAATAATCACAATCACCGAACAAAATGAGCTCCACGCAAAGGTGTTGTACATGCGTGCAGCAGAAAGAGATTCATCATTTTCAGCATTCAATAATTCAAGATATTCATCAATTACTTGGGTTAATTGATCTTGATTTTCTTGGGCTGGAAGCTCAATGTAAGCTGCGATATCTTTGTTATCTAAGTGTGTTTTTAATGCTTTGAGTGTTGCGACAAAAGCTTGATATTTCGCATCAAGAGCTGCAAGGTTTTCTTTTTCACTCAAAATCGGTTGGTTTTTAAATGTGGTATAATCTTTTTGCGCTTCTTCTAATAGTTTGCCAAAAGTGACTTGTGTTTCTTCAATAAGCTGGTCATGACCACTCACTTTATTCAGCAATGCAATTTGCGTTAAGCTATTACGTGCTTGTATTAAATGTTTATTGGTTTCCTCAAGCATTGCACGCTTATCAGAGCCCAAATCAATACGTTCTAATGCTTTTAACTCACTAACAACAATTCCAACAGAAACCCCGCTCGACACAATCTGCATTCCACAAAATAAAAATAGAAGCAGATATAAACTCACCGAAATTCGGATATTTTTACCAAACATAGATAATCCCCATTTGTGCCAGCTAAGAGAGCTGTTCGCTTAAAACATTGCTTGTTTTCTAATGCACAGAAACGCTGCAAAGCCAAAGCCTTGCAGCGTGAAACCATGCTTAATGTTTAGAAAGTTTCCCAGTTGTCATCATCTTTATGTTCCTTCGATGATAGTTTTTTTAAATCCGGCGTTTTAACGATATTGGATACCGTTCTTGCTGCTGGTTTTGTATTACGTATTTCACTTTGTTTTAACGGTGGTAAACGGAAAATAGAGATAAGCTGCGACAGTTTCGCGACTTGCTCTTCTAACACATTCGCTGCAACCGCTGATTGTTCCACTAACGAGGCATTTTGCTGAGTCACTTTATCCATTTCAGCAACTGCAATGCTGACCTGCGAAATGCCTTTACTTTGCTCATCAGAAGCGGTTGCGATGTGCGTCATGATGTCTGTCACTCGCGTGACCGATTCCACAATTTTCGTCATCGTTTCACCTGCGTCTTCCGCTTGGCGCGCGCCTGTTCCTGTTCTTGAAACAGAGTCCTCAATCAATGTTTTGATTTCTTTCGCGGCATCCGCACTGCGTTGTGCTAAGTTACGCACTTCATCTGCCACGACCGCAAAACCACGGCCATGCTCACCCGCACGTGCTGCTTCAACCGCAGCATTCAGTGCTAAGATATTGGTTTGGAAGGCAATACTGTCAATCACTGCAGTGATATCAGAGATTTTTTGTGAGCTATCAGCAATGTTCAACATGGTACTCACCACATTGGAAACCACTTTTCCACCTTCTTTCGCAATAACAGACGCTTGGTTTGCATACTCGCTAGCTTGATGGGCGTAGTCTGTATTTTGCTTAACCGTTGCGGTTAATTCGCTCATACTGGCGGATGTCTCTTCCAAACACGCCACTTGCTGCTCCGTACGAGAAGAAAGGTCGTTATTACCTGCGGCAATTTCAGTGGTGCCTTGGTAAATAGTTTCACTGCCATCTAATACACCACGAACCGTGTTAATCAGCTCTTGTTGCATGTGCTGAACGCCATTAGCTAATTCGCCAATTTCGTTATTCGAGGCTGTCGTAATGGAAGGCGTTAAATCACCTGATGCGAAGACTTTAATCCGCTCGTTTAATAAACCTAATGGCTCAATAATGCCTTTACGCACATAGCGATAACTAAAGAAACCAATAAAGGCGAGCAGAATCGATAATGTCACCAGCATATATAATGATTGGCGATAATTATTATCTGCATTAACGACTTCGCTTTGGAAATCGGCTGAAATATCGGCGAAATAAGCATTAAATTGCTCTTCGAACTTCATTTGATGGCCCGATGTTCTATGAGCATAGAAACCTTCTAAGTCTCCTTTTTCCGCGAAATCACTGAGCTTAATTAATGCATCACGGTAGGTTTCATAGGTGCTAAAAAGCTGTTCAAACTTGGCTTTATCATACTCTGAACTTTGCATCAGCTTGTTGTAACGAGCATAAGCATCATCCGCAGCTTTAAAGTTACGTTTTGCCGCTTTAATCAGGTCTTCTGTTGTCGCATCATCTTGAATTTTGCGGCCGTCTAATAGGTAGGCGTTGATTGACCGATTTAAATTGGCTCGGGCCTGTAAAAGGTTAACCCAGCTTTCCGTTAATACTTGTCTTTGGCGTTGTAGTGAATTTAAATAACTAATACTGTCGCTGTTATCGCCGAGTTTAGTGAACATCAACCCACTGGATACCAGTTGCAATAAAATAAAGATAAAAATGACGGACAAAAGTCCTGATACGATTTTAATTCGACTGTACATGACGTTTTACTAACATTATTTGTTGTATTTTGGATATCGGTCATCTAACCAAAAACTTTAGTTAATGACTTATTATTATTTGAGCATTTATTTAGGCTGAGAATTACTCAGCCATGCTGTCAATAAGCGCCATTTCGTCACTAGTCAGTAGCTTTTCAATGTCCACTAAAATCAACATGCGGTCATTGAGTGTCCCTAAACCAGTGAGATATTGGGTGGATAACGTCACTGCAAAATCGGGCGGCGGGGCAATTTGCTCTTCATTGAGCACCAACACATCCGAAACGCCATCAACCACAATGCCAACCACTCGGTCTTTTAAATTCACAACAATCACAACGGTGTTATCGTTGTACACCACATTTTCATGAGAGAATTTCACCCGTAAATCAATGATTGGGATAATGACTCCGCGTAAGTTCGTAACCCCCTTGATAAAGTCAGGTGTATTTGCGATGCGAGTGACTTGCTCGTACCCCCGAATTTCCTGCACTTTTAAAATTTCAATGCCGTACTCTTCCTCACCTAAAGTGAAAATAAGGTAACCTTCGCCGTTTTTTTCTTCTTCGTGTTTATTTAAATCATCATCTAACATAGACATGGTATATGGCCTCTATTTAGTGCACGACAGGTTGGGAAACCTGATGTTTCTTTTTGATCAAAATGCTGTTATTCATTTTTTGCAGCTCAGCCACATCTAAAATCAATGCAACAGAACCGTCGCCCATAATCGTTGCAGCAGAAATACCTGGAATTTTTCGGTAGTTACTTTCGATATTTTTCACCACGACTTGTTGCTGTCCGACCAATTTGTCCACAAGCAATGCAAAACGGTGCCCCGCATTTTGAATAATAAGCACAATGCTGTTATCCAAATTGCGCTCCGCTTCTTCAATAGAAAAGACATGGTGTAGCTCGACCAATGGCAGATATTCACCGCGAACTAAAAGCATTTTTTCTTCACCCGCAAGGCGGTAAATATCTTCTTGTCGTGGTTGTAAAGTGCTGATGATGGCGCTTAAAGGCACGATAAAAACATCTTCTGCCACTTTTACTGACATTCCATCAAGAATGGCAAGGGTTAAAGGAAGTAAAATTCGAATGATAGTTCCTTTGCCTTCGGTGAAACCGATTTGGATACGGCCGCCCATATCTTGAATGTTCCTTTTCACCACATCCATCCCCACACCGCGACCCGATACATCAGTCACCACTTCTGCAGTGGAGAAGCCTGGTGCCATAATAAGCATCGCCACTTCATCGTTACTCATGCCATCATGCACATTCATCCCTTGAGAACGGGCTTTAGCCAAAATACGCTCACGGTTTAGACCTGCCCCGTCATCACGCACCTCAATACAAATATTGCCGCTTTGATGTGCAGCTGCGAGAGTCAATGTCCCCGCTTCTGGTTTTCCATTTGCCACACGGACATCTGGTTTTTCAATACCATGGTCTAAGCTATTACGGACAAGGTGATTTAGCGGGTCGACAATGCGCTCTATCAGGCTCTTATCAAGTTCAGTCGAACTACCTTCCACTTTTAATTCAATTTTCTTACCTAATTTAGAGGCAATATCACGCACCATGCGTGGGAAACGACTGAAAACATAGTCCATTGGCATCATACGAATAGACATGACGGACTCTTGCAGGGCTCGCGAGTTACGCTCCAATTGAACAATAGAGCTCAGTAAATCACTGTATTCATTTTGATCAACGTGTTGGCTGTGCTGTGTCAGCATGGATTGGATAATTACTAACTCACCGACCAGGTTGATAAGTTGATCGACTTTTTCCACGGCAACACGAATACTGCTGGAGTCCCCTTTCGGTTTTGTTACTGCTGTTTTTTTCGAAGGGCTCGAAACCACGGTAGGGTTAACGACTTCTTTTGGAAGCACAATTTCCGCATCTTGAACGGCTTCAGGTTCACTTTTTCTTTCTGCTTGTGGCATAAAAGCTTGGCAATCAGCAAACGTGATAGCGTCTTGTGCAATTTGTGATTCATCCACCACAAAACACAGTACCCCACAAATATCCTCAATATCGGTATTTGTGCCTAACCATACTTGGAGGCTATCGGTCGATTTTTCCGTATGATATACATGACCAAACAGTTCGAGCTCGTCGGCAAGTAAATCGACTTCGGTTTCTTTAAGTCCACTTAATGTGATTTTAAAGTAATGCGAAAATTCCCCTTTAGCGTCAATTTGTTGAATTTCTGACGTCACTTCTTCTACTTGTACAATGTCTTCAATAATAGACTCTGCCTCAATGACCTCTTCGGCATGGTTCTCAACACGACTAAGCACTTCACAAATTCGTCTAAATGACTCTTCATCGGGTAAAGAATCATTTTTGTAAGCATCGAGCTGCGAGGCCATAACATCTTTGGTATCCAAAAATACATCTATGATGTCAGGAGTGAGGGCCAACTCATCATGGCGTGCCTTATCGAGCAGGTTTTCCAGTGTGTGCGTGGTGTTTTGCAACTGAGTGAAACCAAAGGTTGCAGCACCTCCTTTTATTGAGTGCGCACTACGGAAAATGGCATTTAGCTGCTCGCTATCCGGGTCAAAAGGATCAAGCTCAAGTAAATGTTGTTCCATATCCCTGAGCAACTCGTCGGCTTCATCGAAAAATGTTTGATAAAACTCAGTAATATCCATGGTTTTTATCCAGTTTCGCTTAGGTTTCACTTAACGCTGACTGCCGGAAAATCTGGCAGGCAATAAAAAATCACAATGTATCTCTTCACAAACACAGTCTATTCATCGGCTTTTTTCTGTGTTTTCGCCGTCACCACAGTCTCAGTAGCTATCTTCGTAGCTGGTTTACCCAATACGTCAGAAATCGGTTTTGCTCCGTCGTATTCACGTAAAATTTGTTTCGTTTCCTCATCATTGAGAACAATGATGCTGATCCGTCGGTTAATTGGTGCAAGACCGTTGTTTTTATCTAAATGAATCGCTGATGCCATACCAACCACTCGTAAAACCTTGCTCTCATCCATTCCCCCACGGATTAACTCACGTCGCGAAGCATTTGCTCTGTCTGATGAAAGTTCCCAGTTGCTGTAATTCGCCCCGTTGGCATAAGATAAATCATCGGTATGGCCTGAAATGCTGATTCGGTTAGGTACATCATTTAGCAAAGGGGCAATGGCGCGTAAAATATCGCGCATGTAAGGTTCCACTATCGCAGAACCTACTTGAAACATCGGGCGGTTTTCACTATCGACAATTTGAATGCGCAGACCGTCATTAATCATGTCGATCAGTAAATGCGGTTTTAACTCATTTAGACGTGGGTCTTTTAAAATAGCCTGCTCAAGGGCTTCCTTAAGCTTTTCAAACCGATAACTGGCATTACCGTCAATAATATTATTCGGTTCAGGCATCACATCGCCCTCACGAAAAATGGGGTCTTTGCCGCCTCCCGGAATAGGGTTGGTCGCATCTCCACTTTTGGTACCAGGGTTAATTGCAGTACTAAGCGGAGTTCGAAAATATTCTGCAATTTGCGTGAGTTCTTGAGGACTTGAAATCGAAATCAGCCACATCACCAAAAAGAATGCCATCATCGCCGTCATAAAATCGGCATAAGCGATTTTCCACGAACCACCGTGGCCACCTTGATGATGAGAATTGCGTTTTTTGACTCGAATTACATGAGGGGTATTGGCTGCCATCCTAGTGTTACTCCTCGGTGGTTTCTTGTGAGCGAGCACCCACTTTTACTTCGCGAACTCTATCTTCAAGTTCAACGAATGACGGCCTATCAGCACTAAATAACACTTTACGACCAAACTCTACGGCAATTTGCGGCGCATACCCTTGTAATGCAGATAAGAATGTCACTTTGATACATTCCATCATTTTGAGCTGTTCGCTGCTGCGTAATCTAATCAGTGCTGCCAAGGGTAAAATAAATCCGTAAGCGACTAAAATACCTAAGAATGTTCCAACCATCGCATGGGCAATCAATGCGCCAAGTTCACCTGCTGGCCTATCAGCAGATCCCAACGCATTCACGACACCTAATACCGCCGCCACAATACCAAAAGCAGGCATGGAGTCACCGACCATATTTAGGCCAGATGCAGGAACTTCATTTTCTTGGCGGAATGTTTCGAGTTCTTCATCCATTAAGGCTTCAATTTCATGACTTTGTAAGTTACTGCTTACCATCAAACGCAAATAATCCACAATAAACATCATGGTGGATGCATCTTTGAGAATGCGAGGATATTGAGAAAAAATTTCGCTTTCTTGAGGATTTTCAATATCTTTTTCTAAGGCAAGTAACCCTTGTTGGCGAGATTTATTGAGCAATTGAAATAACAATGCCATCAAGTCCATTGACATCGTTTTATTGTAGGAAGAACGGCGGAATAGTTTCGGTAATACTTTACATAGGGCGATAATGGATTTGCCACTGTTACCCACGACAAATGCACCTAAACCAGCACCTAATATAATAACAAATTCAGCGGGTTGATATAGCGCGCCTAAATGGCCACCAACCATGAGATAACCGCCAATAACCGCTATTGTAACAATGATATACCCGATGAGTATTAACACAATATTCCCTTTCACTCCGTTGGTTAACAGATGGCAGTCAAAGGGAATATTAGGAGTAACAGGCAAAAACTTGCCTGTTGACCAAATCAATCCAATTACATTACCGCTTTCGTAATGCCATCCTGTCGATATAGCGTAATATCGGCGAGATGCTCGGAAAGTTTACGTTTTTTTATTGCTCGTGATGGCGGCTGACACAAACTACAAGTAAAACTATTTTCTGGGATGTGCGCATAAGTGATAAACGAACCATGGCAGCAGCTGCATTTTGAACTTTGTAGCATGCCACTTTCAACAAAACGGACGAGGGTCCAAGCTCGTGTTAGTGCTAATAATGGCTCATCACCTGGCTCTGGAATACATTGTTCAAGATACAAACGGTAAGCTTTTAAGATGGCATCAACGCCTTGGCAATGTCCACTTTGCAGTAAAAATTGATAGGCGTTATAAAACATGGATGAATGAATATTCTGCTCCCATGTCATAAACCAATCTGTTGAGAACGGTAGCATACCTTTTGGTGGCGGGCAGCCTCGAAGTTCTTTGTATAATCGAACTAAACGGCCGCGGCTAATTTGGGTTTCACTTTCTAACATTTGAAGGCGAGCGCCTAAAGAGATTAATTCCATGGCTAAGCGAATATCGTTCGCTTCTTGGACAATACTTTTTTCAGCTGCGGTACTCATCTTTTTCTCGCTATATCAGTGTCGCCTTCATTATGCGTTTGCAATAATCGGGTCGAAAGGAGGATACCTGTATGAATTTGTTGTAATTCATCAACCCTTGAGTCGCGGGTCAACTTTTCAATTGTGTCGCTATTCTCAAATCTAAACTGACAGATTAGCTGGTTTGTTTCTGCCAATTTGACCAATTGAGGAAGCGTAAGGTCTGCTAAAGTAGTTGCCATTGCATCAGAGATACCTAAGCGGAACATCGCAGAAGCTTTCTCTTGGGAGATGAGTTTTTGGGCTAATAGCAAATATGAGAGGTTAATATCGTATATATGCTTCAGAAAATCTGTCGTCGAGCTCATTTTTTTTCCTTTCCGAATATTTATCAACATCTGTGTGCAAAAAGAACAAATATGAATTTGAAAGTTTTGTGTGCCTAAAATTGGTTATTAGTAAAATTAATTAAACTGGATAAATGTATTCCATTACTTCCCATGTTTTCCGTTAATCAATACCCAGTTTGGAGTATAAAAACACAAATCTTCAAACTTAAATTAAATACATTTCCTGAATACCTACAAACAATAAAGAGTGACTAAAAATTTAGCACTTTCAGTAAAAGTCAGAATTTGCCGATGTCATTATTAGTCGTCAATTATTATGCACCACTAAATTAACTATTCAAGGTACTTATGTTTCTTTTTATCTCATTGGGATAATTATCCATTGATTCATTAAATAATCTTTATTATTTCTTTATCTTGTCTTTCCCTATCTAAAATATCCGCAATATTTTAGATCACCCTAAGCCAAATGACAGGATTTTAATCAAAGCCTTCACTCTTTATGTGTGATTTGAAAGCAAAAAAAACCAATCACAACATCAAAATCAAAATATTGATCCAAATCAATCTTTGGTATTGAGAAACTCAAAAATCTAATATAGGTATTCCTCATTATCGACTATTTGGGAATAAAACTTAATCATTAATTTTCAATAAGTTTAATGATGGCAATAGGCGTTATTCAAAATTATTCAATCCAGTTCAAAGAGAAAAAAGATATTATTTTGTCATACATATTATCTCCATATATATATGTTACATTAGAATCATTAAACTATGGTTATAATATGCCCATATGATAATATTAATAAAATTAATAAACTTTATAAAGCCTGTCAGTAATGAAACAAATATTTAGCTTAAATATATGTGTTATGTATTATTGGCCGATTTATATTTTTAGTAATTTTCTTGTTATTATTTTTTTAACTAAACACTTTCAATCAATTTATTTTTGTTTTTTTTATTAAAATAACTAAAAAATTAATTTTTTTAATAAAATGATCAACCTACAGGTAACCAAACCCAAGAACGCATCACGAAAAATCAAAGTTTCAATTGAGAACATTCTGTTTCTTATCAATTTTCCTATTCGCTTTATCTCATTCAAAATAAGAATAAAACAGTGCTGACATCTTGTATTTTAATTTGTATTTTTACTTAATTTGTTTAGGGTTTTACATTGGCACGTTAATAACATAATAACATAACGTTATTATAACTTTTGATTACTATATACTTTTATTTTAACAAATCCAGCTTAACGCTAATTTAACTTAAGTAAATTTGCTTAGTTGATGAGCACATATAACTGAAATGAGTTGATTTTAGTTAAAATAATTCAGTTAGCTTTTCGAGTACAAATTCAACAAAATGAAGTATGTCTACTGGAGTAAAAAGATTATAAGAATTGCGACTTTGTTCACATTTAGTTTCTTTATTTCCAAATAGTTTCTAAATAAAACTATGTTGTTATAGGTACATTTGCGCCTACAAGATCACAAAATGAACATCTTGATATCATCGAGCTCAATAAGCCATCTTACTCACCTATAATCTCGCTTATTCTGCATACAGGTTTGACTGAAGCTCTCTTAGATTTACTTTATACTAACGGCTTTTAATACCAACTATAAAAGGAAAGGTATGTTTACTTATTTTGCCAATGTTGAATTTGTTGAAGAAGAAGGTGCATTTGAAATCAATTTTTATGATTTTCCAGGTATTCAAGGTGTCACTTTTTGCAAAGATGATGTTGAATTGGAAGCCGAAGAGGTTTTACTGGCAACATTATCTGAATTAATAACGTCAAGAAAAGCAATTCCACTACCGCAAGGACATACAGAAAATGCATTCCCAGTGTATTTGCCTATTTTAGTCTGCCTCAAAGTCGCGCTACATAATGCAATGTTAGACACTAAAACTTTACGTGTTGATTTAGCTAGAAAAATGAATATTAATGCGCAACAAATAGAACGCTTACTCGATGTTCACTACGCGTCAAAAATTGAGATGCTAGAACAGGCTTTATACCTATTAGGTTACGAAGCTAAAGTAACCGTGAAAAAAAGGTCGCAACAGGAATAGCATTACTTCCCTGTATTGCAACAGATTATTAATCTGATTATTTTTGATTAGGTGGGTTATTTTGCTAACTTATCTTTTTTATTACCTTATTGGCTGTTTTAACAGCCTATTTATTTTTTTTTGATCATTGCATTTTATCGATATTTATTCATTTCAGAAAAATACTGTTCAATCAATTTTCTTTTAATTTATTAGTTACACATTTATTTAACAAATAGCACTTTGATATACATTGCATATAATCAAGGCTCTCTTTGTGTTTTGATTATTCAACTTAGAGTCAGGTAAATCAGACTGGCTCAAAGCTTATCCAAGATGAATTTGAGTAAAAAATGGAAATTGTTTCGAAGGGAATAATAAATAGGCTTTTTTGCACCATAAAAAGCAATAAGCCACTGTTTAAAAGTGGCTTATTATACTGATAATACAGCTTAATTCTGGTGGGTTGTTGGGGGTTCGAACCCCAGACCGAGCGATTAAGAGTCGCCTACTCTGCCAACTGAGCTAACAACCCAGTGCAAAATATTTAACGCCTATCAATTGCTACAGTCAATATTATTCTGCTATTTTTATTGTGTAAGTTAATTTTTAGTATTGAATGTTAAATTAACGATAATGATAGATTGAATAAGCAGCACTTCGATTTCAACAAAGTAAGTTTTCCTTACTCTAATTGAGATTTATGTCACAATATTTCACGCAAACATAACCACACAAATAAAAAAATACTGTGGTCAATTATAACAAACTACTACGGACACTTTACAGTATGGAAGAAAATACAACTTCAAACCCAGCTCAGCACTCCGCTGATCGTAATCAGTTAAAACGAAGCCTTAGTAACCGCCATATTCAACTTATTGCAATTGGCGGCGCAATTGGAACGGGTCTATTCATGGGGTCAGGGAAAACCATCTCTCTTGCAGGGCCATCCATTATATTCGTATACATGATAATTGGCTTCGTGTTATTTTTTGTTATGCGAGCAATGGGTGAACTTCTACTCTCTAACCTTAACTATAAATCCTTCAGCGACTTTTCTGCTGACCTGATCGGGCCATGGGCAGGTTTTTTCGTCGGCTGGACATATTGGTTTTGTTGGGTGATCACTGGCATCGCAGATATTATTGCCATTACCTCCTATGTCAGTTTCTGGGTACCCGATTTTCCTGAATGGGTGACTTCATTTATTTGTGTCATCACCTTACTCACACTAAATTTAGTGTCCGTTAAGCTTTTTGGTGAGCTTGAGTTTTGGTTTGCGATGATAAAAATTGTCGCCATTATTGCCTTAATTGCAGTAGGCGGAACGCTTATCGCGATGAATTTCCAATCGCCTACAGGCCATACTGCATCATTGAGTAACATTTGGAATGATGGTGGAATGTTCCCTATGGGAATAAGTGGTTTCTTTGCAGGCTTCCAAATTGCGATATTTGCATTTGTTGGGATTGAATTAGTCGGTACCGCGGCCGCTGAAACGCGCGATCCTGAAAAATCGCTACCAAAAGCCATCAATGCAATCCCAATTCGTATCATTGCCTTCTATGTTTTATCACTTATTGTGATTATGGCCGTAACACCTTGGCGGACAATTTTGGCGGATAAAAGCCCATTTGTTGAAATGTTTGTGTTAATCAGTCTTCCTGCGGCGGCCAGCATCGTTAACTTTGTGGTGCTAACGTCAGCCGCTTCATCCGCAAACAGTGGAGTATTTTCCACCAGCCGTATGTTATTTGGTTTGTCTAAAGAAGGTGATGCACCGAAGAAATTTAGCCAGTTATCGAAAAAAGCCGTGCCTGCAACAGGGTTAATTTTCACCTGTATATGCCTCAGTTTTGGTATTGTGCTTATCTATTTTATTCCTGATATCATGCATGCGTTCACCTTAGTGACTACAGTATCCGCTATCTTATTCATGTTTATTTGGAGCATGATTTTATATAGTTACCTCAACTTTCGTCGTAAGCGGCCAGAAATGCATAAAGCCTCCCATTATAAAATGCCTGCGGGGATTATTATGTCTTGGGTTAGCTTAGCATTTTTTGCTTTTATGATTGTCTTACTCGCATTCCAACACGATACAAGGCAAGCCTTAATCGCGACACCTATCTGGTTTATTGTGCTGCTTATTGGCTATCAAATTGTGAAACGTCGCAAAACACATTAAACACCATTTCGCTATCCACCAATAAAAAAGGCCGAACATATTTAACAGTTCGGCCTTCTTAATCGTTCATCTAATCACAAGATAACAACTATTACTTTGCTTTATATTCCGCTTCCGCTTGTTCGAAGCGTTCTTGTGCTTCTGCACTTGGCGCTTTGGTGATTAAACTCACCACTACAATCGCGATGGTAGCAAAGATAAAACCAGGAATAATTTCATACAATGCAAACCATTTGTATTGCATCCAAACTAATACAGTTATAGCGCCCACCAACATACCCGCCAGAGCACCTGTGCGTGTCATACGCTTCCAAAGCACAGACATCAAAACAACGGGACCAAACGCAGCGCCAAACCCCGCCCATGCATTGCTCACTAACCCTAATACTTTGTTATTTGGATCACGGGCAATATAGATAGCAATAGCCGCAACTATCAGCACCATAAAACGCCCGACCCACACTAACTCTTTTTGGCTCGCTGTTTTACGAATAAATGGCTTGTAGAGATCTTCGGTCAATGCACTTGCGCACACTAATAATTGGCAACTTAAGGTACTCATTACCGCGGCTAAAATTGCAGAAAGTAACACTCCCGCTACCCATGGATTAAATAATATTGCTGCTAATTCCATGAAAATACGTTCATTATTCTGCGTTACAGCCCCTGCAACACTCGGGTTCATTTCGAAATAACCGATACCAAAGAAGCCAACGGCAATAGTACCGCCTAAACATAACACCATCCACGTCATGCTAATACGCCTTGCGGAGTGGATTGTTTGGTGTGAATCTGCCGCCATAAAGCGTGCTAAAATATGAGGTTGCCCAAAATAGCCTAAACCCCAGCCAAGTAAAGACAGAATTGCAATAAAATTCATTCCCTTGAACATATCAAGGTATTCAGGATTTTTCGCTTTTATCACTTCAATAGAGGTATCTATGCCACCCATAGATAAAATAACGACAACTGGTGTGAGGATCAGGGCAAAAATCATTAACGAAGCTTGGACTGTATCTGTCCAGCTCACAGCTAAAAAGCCGCCTAAGAATGTATAAGCAATAGTGGCTAATGCCCCTAACCACATCGCTTTTTCGTAGCTAATATGGAATGTACTTTCGAACAATAATCCACCTGCAACAACACCTGATGCACAATAAATGGTGAAGAAAACTAAGATAACAATGGCAGAAATAATCCGTAAGATTTTACTATTGTCCTCAAAACGGCTGGTAAAATAATCTGGTAGTGTCAAGGCATTATTATTTTTTTCTGTTTGCAAACGTAGGCGGCCTGCTACGAATAACCAGTTAAAATAAGCCCCTAGTGTTAACCCGATTGCAATCCAACTTTCAGAAATACCTGCGATAAAAATCGCGCCAGGTAACCCCATCAATAACCAACCGCTCATGTCTGATGCACCCGCTGATAATGCGGTCACCACACTGCCTAAACTTCGTCCTCCGAGAATATAATCATCAAAGTTTTTTGTTGAGCGATAGGCTAAATAGCCAATTAATAACATGCCAGTAATATATACGATGAACGTGACAATCATCGGAGTGCTTACAGTCATCTATATTCTCCATTGAGTAGCTTAGTAGTGTAGTTATCTTTATATGAATTGCCGTTGATAACTTGTAACTTCATGGTGTTGCACTTTATTGCACATCTTTAATTTATCTTCGTGAACACCAAATAGGTTGTGATTGTTTGTGTTGCACTAACTTAATATCTTAGTGACTCCATCCTAGTCAGACTCATATTAAATTAACAAGAAATTAACTATTTTTTATTCCATAAATAGAATCCATATCACAAATGTTAAAATTTTAAGCCAAATTTCAAAATAATTGATTAATTATTCCCTTAATAACGGCATGGCTATAACCATATGAAAAATATATAGAATAAATAACCATAACTTTCATTAATATGATTAATCACCAAAAAACCCGACATATTTCACATTTCCCTCAGAAATTTCACTTAACAATGTTGCACAAAGTTGCAACATTAAGATAATGTTGTGTAACTTTTCGATTATGACGACCTGTCAACTAGAGGAATTAAGATGAGTAGCACGACAACTATGGGTGTGAGACTTGATGAAGCAACTCGTGAACGCATTAAAAATGCCGCTCAACGACTGGATCGCACATCACACTGGCTTATCAAGCAAGCTATTTATAATTACCTAGAACAACTCGACAATAACCAAATCATTCCTGAGTTATCCGCCGGTATCGATGCAAAAGAAAATCAGACAGGAGAAGAAGACACCACAGTAGAATCTAATTATCAGCCATTTTTAGATTTTGCAGAGCATATTTTACCACAATCAGTAAAACGCTCTTCAATTACTTCCGCATATCGCATCCCAGAAACACAAGCTGTACCAATGTTATTGCAACAAGCACAACTGCCAACTGAGCAGGCAGAGGCAGCGCATAAACTGGCTTACTCCATTGCAGAAAAATTACGCAATCAAAAAAATGGTGTAGGTCGTTCAGGGTTAGTACAAGGGTTGTTGCAAGAGTTTTCACTTTCGTCCCAAGAAGGTGTAGCATTAATGTGTTTAGCCGAAGCCTTATTGCGCATCCCTGATAAAGCCACTCGCGATGCATTAATTCGTGACAAAATCAGTAACGGAAATTGGCAATCTCACCTAGGGCAAAGCAGCTCAATGTTTGTGAATGCTGCAACGTGGGGCTTATTATTTACAGGTAAGCTAGTTTCTACTCACAACGAAGCTAAATTGTCGACCTCATTAAACCGCATTATCAGTAAAAGTGGCGAGCCACTAGTACGTAAAGGCGTAGACATGGCGATGCGTTTGATGGGCGAGCAATTTGTTACAGGCGAAACCATTTCCCAAGCCTTAGCGAACGCACGTAAGTTAGAAGACAAAGGCTTTCGCTATTCCTATGATATGTTAGGAGAAGCTGCGTTAACAGAAAAAGACGCCCAAGATTACATGGTGTCATACCAACAAGCGATCCACGCTATCGGTAAAGCGTCAAATGGACGTGGTATTTATGAAGGCCCAGGTATTTCAATAAAACTATCAGCCCTGCACCCTCGCTATAGCCGTGCACAATATTCACGCGTTATGGATGAGCTATACCCACGCCTACTTTCTCTTGTATTACAAGCACATCAATATGACGTAGGGATTAATATTGATGCAGAAGAGGCTGATCGCTTAGAAATCTCATTAGATTTACTCGAAAAACTGTGTTTCGAGCCGCAACTTGCAGGCTGGAATGGAATTGGCTTTGTTATTCAAGCTTATCAAAAACGCTGTCCATTTGTGATTGATTACATTATCAATTTAGCAGAACGCAGCCAACGTCGTTTGATGATCCGTCTAGTTAAAGGTGCTTATTGGGATAGCGAAATTAAACGCGCACAAATTGATGGTTTAGAGGGTTATCCAGTCTATACCCGTAAGGTTTACACCGATGTTTCATACATTGCTTGTGCTCGCAAATTATTATCTGTACCAAATTTAATTTACCCACAATTCGCAACGCATAACGCACATACCCTCTCCGCTATCTACCAAATTGCAGGTAAAAATTACTACCCTGGCCAGTATGAGTTTCAATGTTTGCATGGGATGGGTGAACTACTGTATGAGCAAGTAGTCGGGAAAGTGGCAGATGGCAAACTTAATCGCCCATGCCGTATCTATGCCCCTGTTGGTACCCATGAAACGTTATTAGCTTATTTAGTTCGCCGCTTATTAGAAAATGGCGCAAATACTTCATTTGTTAATCGCATTGCTGATGCAACTATTCCGTTAGATGAATTAGTCGCAGATCCTGTGAAAGATGTACTTGAGCTATCTAAAACAGAAGGCCAAATCGGTTTACCCCACCCTAAAATCGCTCTCCCACGTGATTTATAC
The DNA here is from genome assembly GCF_028482245.1 of Providencia sp. PROV129. Taxonomy (NCBI): domain Bacteria; kingdom Pseudomonadati; phylum Pseudomonadota; class Gammaproteobacteria; order Enterobacterales; family Morganellaceae; genus Providencia; species Providencia sp. PROV129. The sequence goes on along the minus strand of NZ_JAMPQD010000005.1, from coordinate 66,087 downwards.
GGGAATGAACGTGTTAACTCTATGGGCCTCGACCTGTCGAATGAGCACCGTTTAGCTTCTTTATCAAGCGCACTGCTCAGCGCTGCTATCCAGCCTAAACTAGCAGAGCCTTTATTGGGTGGCGAGTTCTCCACAAAAGATACGCTTCCAGAAGCTCAAGCAATCCTCAACCCTGCGTGCCATAAAGATATTGTCGGTCATGTTCGTGAAACGACAGAACAAGAAGCCGATCATGCGTTAAATATCGCCAATGACGCAGGCACAATTTGGTTTGCAACCCCACCATCAGAACGTGCCGCTATTTTATTACGCGCAGCCGATCTCATGGAACAGCAGTTGCAACCGCTACTCGATGTCTTAGTTCGTGAAGCGGGCAAAACCTATTCGAATGCCATCGCAGAAGTCCGTGAAGCGGTAGATTTCTTGAATTATTATGCGACACAAGTCAAAAATGACTTTGATAATAATACCCATCGTCCATTAGGACCTGTGGTATGTATCAGCCCTTGGAACTTCCCGCTTGCTATTTTCTCTGGGCAAATTGCTGCTGCACTCGCTGCGGGCAATACTGTACTAGCCAAGCCAGCAGAGCAAACACCACTTGTCGGTGCCATCGCCGTTTCAATTCTTCACCAAGCGGGTATTCCTCGTGATGTATTGCAATTTTTACCTGGTAAAGGAGAAACTATCGGAGCCCAGTTAGTCGGTGATAAACGCGTTCGTGGCGTCATGTTTACGGGTTCAACGGAAGTCGCGGGGTTATTACAGCGTAATATTGCTGGTCGCTTAGATACCCAAGGCCGCCCTACCCCGTTAATCGCAGAAACTGGCGGATTAAACGCCATGATTGTCGACTCCTCCGCATTAACAGAGCAAGTCGTCACAGATGTGGTTGCTTCTGCATTTGATAGTGCAGGCCAACGCTGCTCCGCATTACGTATACTTTGTGTTCAAGAAGATGTTGCCGATAGAACCATACGTATGTTGAAAGGCGCTATGGAAGAATGTCGCATGGGGAACCCAGAACACCTTTCCACCGATATCGGCCCAGTGATTGACCGTGAGGCGAAAGATAATATTGATCAACATATTCAACAAATGCGTAGCAAAGGAAAACCTATTTTCCAAGCGGCATTTGATCATTCCGATGATACAAAAGAACAACACGAAGGCACTTATGTTAAGCCAACATTAATTGAGTTGGAAAACATTAGCGAGCTGAAAAGAGAAATTTTTGGCCCTGTTCTTCATGTGGTTCGTTTCAAACGTGATGAACTTGATATGCTCGTTGATCAAATCAATGCAGCGGGTTACGGCTTAACTTTAGGTGTTCATACCCGTATTGATGAAACCATCAACCAAGTCGTCAGCAAAGCTAAAGTTGGCAACTTATATGTCAACCGAAATATGGTTGGCGCAGTGGTCGGCGTGCAACCATTTGGTGGCGAAGGGTTATCAGGTACTGGACCAAAAGCGGGCGGGCCGTTATATCTCTACCGTTTATTAAGTGAACGTCCAGAGAGTGCGGTGACGAATACGCTTGCACGTCAAGATGAACACTTACCAATGGATGCTAGTGCACGGGCCGAATTACTTGCACCTTTCGATGCCTTTACTGCATGGGTAGAAAAACAGCAGGCACCTGTTGATCAATCCGTTCTCGAACAATTTACGCGTTATACTCAAGCAGGGACTACTCGACTTTTACCTGGCCCTACGGGTGAAAAAAATACCTATACATTACGTCCTCGTGGCCTGGTTTTATGTATTAGTGACAATGAAAATGACTGCTTAATTCAACTTGCAGCGGTTCTAGCGGCAGGTTGCCAATCCCTTTGGCCTGATAGCGAAACTCACCAAAAACTATTTAAACTGCTTCCTGAGAAAGTCCGAAAAACCATCTCAATCACCAAGCAATGGCAGGGTTCTAAAGAGACAATTGAAGGTGTTATTTACCATGGGGATAGCGATCAGTTAAAAGAAGTTTGTGCAGTTATCGCTGAACGTAAAGGGCCAATTATCTCTGTTCAAGGTTTTGAGCGTGGCGATACAAACTTATTAATAGAACGACTTGTTCACGAACGTTCATTGAGTGTCAATACCGCTGCAGCGGGGGGGAATGCAAGCTTGATGACCATCGGTTAAATACAATAAGGCCTGATTTCATGAATAATTGAAGTCAGGCCTCTTCATTTTTCTTTTCAATGATTTTCATATAATTAATCTTCGTATTCTATTCAGATTTGATATTTATTTTGAACCGCCAAAAACGCAAAAGGTGCCCATAGGACACCAATTCATTAATGAATAGATATTGATTAACCACAAAGTAGGTTATCTACTCTATTCTTATTACTGCACTTTTTCTGATTCCCAGAATAAATATTGTTCATATTTACGTAATGCAATATTGTAATTACTAAATGCTGAGTCTGTCATTTTTTCGCTTAATTGTTCTTGAACTTTACTTGCAGTAAATTCTTTCATTGAAAAATTAGAAGAAGATAACAACTCATCTAAGCGGCGTAAGCGAACAACATACTCACGAACGGTACTGTGGCTCATCTCAGTCTGTAAGAATAAATACTGTTTAAATGACATAATATCAAAATAATCAGTATTGCTATTGCAGTAAATCTCACTACAAAAACGACAAAGTGCAGTAAATTTACCTTGCAGCTCTCCCCAAGTTCCTTCATCAACCAATTCGGTCATATCAGCGATAGCTTCTTTATTTAAGATGTCATCGTTGAAAACCAAAGAGATACGATCAAGAGTTTTGTGGCAATGTGCACAATGAGTTTGGCTGTGTTTAAAATCTTTGATGTAACGACTCAGAGGCCGTTTCTTTACAATAGAAGCAGACATAATGGTAAAGCCCTGTGTGTAAGTCTAAAAATAAAATTGTAACAAGATAAACCGAGTTACATACTTGTTATGCCCATAGCATTAATAGAATGTCTGCTATGTTGCATTTAAATACGGGTAAACCCGTATATTATTTTCTCACTTTTTCTTTAGGAGAATGATCCTCCTAAGAATGTAATGTAAGAAAAATTATTGCCCTTTATGAAAAATATTTTACCCCGTCTATCGCTCTTTGGCGAATTTCCAAGGTGAGTCAATTTTGGTACGAATTTGATTTAGCGTCAACCTAATTAACTTAAATTTTGTTAACTCTATACACATAGCGTTAACGAACCTTATAAAGGCAATTATTCATTAGACAGACCAAAGGCTCAGACTTTACCTGATTATCCTATCTTCGTACAAAGAAAATTTGATTTAAAAATCAATATTATAGCTATTCAAAGATTTAATTGATAAATATGTGAAGCTGCTCACCTTTTTCATCTATTATTGCATCTTAAATGTACAGATATTAATGCTTAAAATATCTCATAGTTTAGCGTTATTCAATTTCCGTAAACTTTTCATTACATTTTATAACTATTTTTAAACACTCAACCCTATATACAAAAATGTTATAAATAGCATTAAAAGTGTTATATGGGTTTTAATTGACTTTATTTCGTTCTATATCACACTTTCAGGGGCTTATTTTCTAATGAGAAATAACTTTACAGAAATTACCCATTTCAACTTAATGCCAGTCTTTACCCTTTTAGTTTTATCTTAATCGAGGGAGTATTACACTAATAATGAATGCACCCTTTTAAACAGCGGTTAATACTGTGATTTTTAATGAGTTCCCCATAAATAATATATAATCCAACTACCCATGCTTCATATTGCAATATTATTCACTAACATAGTTATTTTTATAATTACTAATTAAGATATTATTTTAGGATTAGTTACATTTGATATTAAAAACTTCTCTTATATACTTCATTTGCTATATAAATAAATAATTTTAATAAGGTTGATTATGAAAAAGTTAATTTTAGCTTGTGGTATGGGTTTATTGGCACTGACAATCACTGCTTGTTCAGAAGAAGAGAAAAAAGGTGAAGTTGCTGGTGCAACTGAAACTTGTAATGCTTACTTCGCTGAAGTTGATAGCTTAATTGCTAAAGCTTCAGAAAACCCACAAGCAAAAGCTCAGTTAGATGCGATGAAAGGTCAACTGGAAGAAGGTAAAAAACAAGTTGCCGCATTACCTAAAGATCAGCAAGATAAAGCTTGCCAACAAGGTATTGATGCAATGAAACAAATGAAAACGGCTTTAGGTCTGTAATCGCTTAGATTATTTCAGAGTACTGCAATTTTCCAAGAAAGGGCCCATTTGTGGCTCTTTTTTATGCAAAAAGGAGAACCTTCCTTGGTTCTTCTTTTTATTAATTTATCAATATGTTATAGCCATGTACCAAAGCGCTTGATATAAAATTGTTTCATCAATTGTGCGACAATACAGTAACTTACTAATGTTAACGCTAACCAAGGGAAATACTCAATTGGTAATGGTTGTAACCCAATCATGGTTCCAAATGATGAAAACGGGATATATAAGCCTAATGCCATAATTAACCCCGTTGTTAACATCACAGGTAGTGCCGCCGTGCTTTGAATAAAGGGTATTTTTTGTGTTCTTAACATATGAACAACCAAGGTTTGTGATAATAACCCTTCAACAAACCAACCTGATTGGAACAATGCTTCATGAGCCACACTATTTGCTTGGAATACATACCACATCAAAGCAAACGTGGTGATATCGAAGATAGAAGAGGTTGGCCCGATCCAAATCATAAAGCGACCAATGTTTTTCGCATCCCATTTACGAGGGCGTTTTAAGAACTCTTTATCCATTTTGTCCCAAGGTAATGCCAGTTGGGAAATATCGTACAGCAAATTTTGTACGAGCAAATGAATTGCTAACATGGGTAAGAACGGAATAAATGCACTAGCAATTAATACAGAGAACACATTCCCGAAGTTAGAGCTCGCTGTCATATTCAGGTATTTGATAATATTACCAAAAGTTTCCCGTCCTTTAATCACTCCCTGCTCTAATACCATCAAATCTTTTTCCAGTAAGATGATATCCGCTGATTCTTTTGCGATATCAGTACCCGTATCAACGGAAATTCCCACATCAGCATCACGAAGCGCTGGCGCATCATTAATTCCGTCCCCTAAAAAGCCGACAGTATGTCCATTTACCTGTAATCTTTTTAAAATTCGGGATTTTTGCAATGGCGTCAGCTTACAAAAGACAGAAACCTGCTCAACTTTTTGGCTCAACTCTTCATCAGACAACGCTTCAACTTCCAAACCCGTCATGATTTCACTGATATTTAGCCCAACATCATGGCAGATTTTTTCCGTAATGATGGCATTATCGCCAGTCAATACTTTGACGGTGACACCATTTTCACGCAACGCCGCGATTGCAGAAATCGCACTTTCTTTAGCAGGATCCAAGAAAGTTAAAATACCTTGGAGCTCAAGTTGCTGCTCCGCTTGAGCAGATAATGGCAGGCTAGCTTCATGTTCATTTAATGCTCGCGTCGCTAGCAACAGTACCCGAAATCCTTGTCGGTTGTAATCACTCACTAACTCTGTGACTCTTGCTCTCGCTTGCTCATCTAAAACCTGAGATTCACCATTTTGTTGATAACTTTGACAAACAGCGAGCATTTCCTCAGCAGCACCTTTACAGATAAGTAACGCATTTCCCTCTGGCGTCCTTACCGTTACCGATAATTTTCGTCGGATAAAATCGAATGGCAACTCATCAATTTTCTGGAATGCTTTTAATTGTTCAACCTCACTATTCCCTCTTCCACGGCGAATAATGGCCTGATCCATCATATTTTTAGCACCACTTTGATGAAAACTATTCAGCCACGCTAGTTGCAGAATTTTACTATTTTTCTCACCATGACTATCAAGGTAATGTTCTAAAATGATCCTATCTTGCGTTAACGTTCCCGTTTTATCTGTGCAAAGAACATCCATTGCGCCAAAGTTTTGGATAGCATTCAACCTTTTGACAATCACTTTGTGCTTAGACATTGCAATTGCCCCTTTCGCCAAGTTTGAACTGACGATCATTGGAAGCATTTCAGGGGTTAACCCTACAGCAACAGCTAAAGAAAACAGCGTTGCTTCGAACCAATCACCTTTTGTAAATCCATTAATCAATAAGACAATTGGAACCATAACTAGCATAAAACGGATCAATAGCCAGCTGACACTATTTACCCCCTTGTCAAAAGAGGTTTGTGCTCGACTACCAACGATTGATTTTGCTAGCGAGCCTAAATAGGTTTTCCCACCCGTTGCCACCACAATACCGCGAGCCGTTCCGCTGGTGACGTTAGTACCCATTAAGCAAATATTTGATATTTCAAGTAATTCATTTTCAGTGGGCGATACAGGATCAAGGTTTTTGGCGGAAACATCCCCTAATGTGTCATATTTCTCTACAGGGATAGATTCACCAGTTAAAATCGCTTGGCTAATAAATAAGTCTCTCGATTCAACGAGTTTTAAATCGGCGGGAACCATATCTCCAGCGGATAAAAGAACAATATCCCCAGGGACTAGGCATTTAATTGGAACTTCTTTACGAATTGAACGCCCTGTTTTATTGTCCCGACGAAACACCGTTGCGGTCGTTCTAACCAAAGATTTGAGCGCTTCAGCGGCTTTATTCGTCCGATATTCCTGCCAAAAACGCAATAAACCACTTAGCAGAACCATCGTAACAATAATGATAACACCCGTTAAATCTGTCTCTTCTCCTTGACGCTCAGGGATCAGATAGTCCGTGAAAAAGCTGACTAACGCCAACACAATCAGAACAAAAATAAATGGGTTTTTAAATGATGAAAGCAGCTGCTTCCAAGCAGGAGGGGCTTTTTCATGAGCAACCTCATTTTCACCCTCAGCCACTAAGCGATCCATCGCTTCATTGTCTGCTAGGCCTAATAAATTGGTTTGATACTCATTTAGCACTTGCTCAATATTTTTACTCGCTTGCTCGCCAACAATAAATTTTTGCCGTGCAGGCGCTTTAACGCTTTTGCGTTGGTGTCTTATTTCAGTCATAACGTTGTCTCTAATACAACACTTGTGTATTTTTACGCTATCCAACTGAAAATAAGGCTATTATATCAATTGGATAGCTCCAAGGTTCGTCTCCATGACGGAGGGTGATCGTCCATTTCGGCTCCTATAGTGAGTTAATTGTTTGCATTCAGGCCGGAAGCTCTGATGCCACTTTCCAATTGATAGCACTTACGCTTTGCTCAAGACTGATTCTACAAACTAATGCTTCAATCTCTTTTTGCTCAGCGGGTGTTGCCAAAAATTCAGCACAAACCTCAAGTTGTTCTGTTTTTAATGTGTCAGCACTACTTAACGATTGCAGCCGAATGTGTAACCCATTAATAGCTTGTAAAATAAGGGTTCTAACTAAAATCTCGTCTTCTTGATGGCACATAACGCGGATTTTATAACGTTGTTCAACATCTAAGGCTTGAACTTGAGGCTGCTTATTGATGCGAGAAGCCGCTTCTCGCAATAAAATATTTGCACATAAAATCAATAAGGTAGCCATCAATGCGAGTGAATATTGCCCCAACCCGCATAACACGCCAATCCCAGCAGAACACCATAACGTTGCCGCTGTATTCAAGCCTCGAATATTCATGCCTTCACGCATGATGACACCCGCGCCCAGAAAACCGATCCCTGAAACCACTTGTGCAGCAATACGGCCAGGGCTATCAGGTGATGTCGTGACAGAACTTAAAATAAAAACAGCAGCACCCGTTGCAACTAATGCGTTGGTTCTCAGTCCCGCCATACGTTGACGCCATTGGCGCTCAGCACCAATTAAGGCACCGAGGCACATTGCCGAGACAAGATTTAAAATATCAGGAGTAAAAAGCATAATAATTCCTCCAAAAAATAATTTGGATAATCTTTTATATGCTTAATAAAAAGCACATAGCCATAATTTGAATCAATAAAGATTCAAGAATAATTAGCTATTGCCTGGAGGAAATAGAGAATAAAAATATACAAACATGATACACACTCAATACAATAGTAATAAGCTATTAATTAAATATAGAATAGTACTTTGTGTACAATATAAGGGTGTATGTATGATGGGATACATCAGACACCGCCCGCCTTAGTGGCAAGCAGTGAAAAGAAAAGACGATTACTGGCTTGCCGTTAAATTAAGTTTTTATTCCAACTCTGACTGTCCAAGTAATAATCTCCTAAATAATTGATGGGTGGAGTATAGGTGGGCTAATTTACGAAGTAAAGAACAAATTTTTAATAAATTTGAATTTAATTAAAAAACTATTATTCAATTAATGTGACAAACGTGCCCTCGTTGCCTTCTTTTTCATTAAAAAACCAAATACCTTCTGGGTAATCAGGTAATGCAATTAAATACATTACACCTTCATTAAAAGGTTCGATAAGTAAAATTGTTCCTTCTCGTCGCTCTTGCCCATCTGTTTTCACATAAACACGATCATTAATATTCATGACATCTATTTTCCAACAAAATAATATTAATCATAAATGTAACGCATACGAAAAAGCCCGTCATTAAAAATGACGGGCTTTAGAAAATCAGTTCAGCAATTAGCTTAGATAGCAGTTACGTTAGCAGCTGCTGGGCCTTTTGCACCGTTTTCAATGGTGAATTCAACTTGCTGGCCTTCTGCCAGAGTTTTGAAACCATTGCCCTGAATGGCAGAGAAGTGGACGAAAACGTCTTTGCTACCATCAGCTGGAGTGATGAAACCGAAGCCTTTAGACTCGTTGAACCACTTAACTTGACCTTTCATTTTGTCGGACATTTGACTTTTCCTATATAACATCAAAAAAACTTGCCTTTTTGGCATATACGGGCCAGAGTCAACTATTTAATCAGGGAAACACCAAGATGAAGCGTCACGGTCAAAGGCTATCTGTGATAACTTTCTTCTTTAGAACACACTAACTCAGTAATCATACATCAAATAGGACTGCTAAACAGGCCGATGCACATTAACTCATGACTTTAAGATAATAGCAACTATTTTATACATTCAATCCATAAAAAAATGCAGTTTTTTCGACTATGTCACTTTTATCCGCCATAACGTTAACAAAAACACTGCATTTAGTTGATAACTTAAAGAAAAATTTAATTACAAGGGCAAAAAAACCTTTTATTGTCAGTCGGAATTATCTGATCTCATGACAATCTGCATTAATATTTTTTTTAACTGATATATAACAATCTTGAGCCCTCGTGATACTCTGCGAGTATAGATTCAATATCTGACAGAGAGTTATCACATGGATATTATCAAACAAATACTTGTCGAAGATTTAGATACCATCAATAAACGTGAAAATCGTGATGGCAAACCGTATTTCAATAGCCAGTTCCTCGCAAACCACCCTTACTTATGTATAGGTATGATTGCAGCTTATATTCCGCTAGCCGTTATTCTTTGGTATGCGCCATATTTTGGCCCATACTGGACGTTGGGTATTACTCTGTTATTTATTATTTTAGCTAGCGTGTTACTTTTTGATATTAAGCCAGTCTACCATTTCGAAGACATCGGCGTGTTAGATTTACGTGTTTGTTATAATGGTGAATGGTTCGTGACTGAACCTGTTTCTGAAAACGCAATTCGTAAAGTCCTTGATTCCAATGAAGTCAGTCAAACAATTAAACAAGAAATCACCCGTCTAATTGCATTAAAAGGCATGATCTCGTTTTACGATATTTATCATGTGGTTTACCCCGAAGTTTCTACACCAGTACAAGGTAAATTGGCTGCACAAAATTAATGCAATATCAATTAACTAGCATGAAATTCAGTCATATTGAGTAGTGATTGAGCAGTTGAGTTTTTTTTCAATTTTTATCGTTGACAGTCCGAGGTGATATCGTTAATATTCGCCTCGTTCTTAGGAACAAAGCAATTCCTCCATAGTTCAGTCGGTAGAACGGCGGACTGTTAATCCGTATGTCGCTGGTTCAAGTCCAGCTGGAGGAGCCAAATTTAAAAAGCCCGCTTAATGCGGGCTTTTTGCTATCTTGCATTCTCTCTATTTAACGTATAAATCTATTTTTTCTTTCCTCGCTCTCATTGTGGCTGTCTATCCCCCTCATTTAGTTAAAATCAGATATTTAGGTACAGATAATCGCCAGTTTGTCTATTTAACACCCACTTGACGATTTTTTTAATTTTTATGCTTTACAACGGGAAACAGGATGGGTAATATGCGCCTCGTTCTCAGGAACAAAGCAATTCCTCCATAGTTCAGTCGGTAGAACGGCGGACTGTTAATCCGTATGTCGCTGGTTCAAGTCCAGCTGGAGGAGCCAAATTTAAAAAGCCCGCTTAATGCGGGCTTTTTGCTATCTAACATCGACTAACTCATTATTCTTTTTCTAGAAAAAATTGCTTAATCGTTTGACGTAGCCATTGGTGCGCAGGGTCCCTATCCAGACGAGGGTGCCATGCTTGCACAATAAATATAGACTCCAGCTCAATAGGGAGTTCTATCTCAACAAGTGGCAAATTGATGCTTTTCACCCCTTGTAATACATGGCGCGGTAACGGCAAGATATAATCAGACTTCATTGTTAGCATCATAGCGGAATGAAAACTGGGTAACGTCAATGCCACCTTGCGTTGTAATTTCAAATCACGCAATGCATCATCAATTGGCCCTAAAGTCCGTCCCCTTCGTGAAACACTAATATGCGGATAATGCGTTAACGTTTCAGGTGTTACGTTATCAAGAATTGGATGCCCAGGACGCACTAGCGCTTGAAACGTGCTCGTAAATAAGCTCTGGGCTTTAATTTCAGGGTGCCAATCCCGTGATGAGCCAATAACCAAATCCACTTTGCCACTACGCAAGGAGTCATCATCTGTATCACTTTCTGCGATAAAGGTTAAACTACTTCGTGGTGCCAACTCACGTAATGTTTCTAATAACCCCCCACCTAGTGCCCCAATAAAAATATCATTCGCACGTATGACAAATGTTCTTTCAAGGGATTCGGGATGAAACAACTCATCAGGTTCAATAAGTGCTTGAGCTTGAGCTATAATTTCTGCCAATTGTTGTTTTAACTCTAACGCTCTGGGTGTCGGAACCAATTTTCGCCCTGCCCGCACGAGAATAGGATCATTAAATTGTTCACGGATACGGCCTAAAATGCGGCTCATCGCAGGCGCACTTAAATTCATTTTTTCAGCAGCACCGCTCACACTGCCTTCCTCCAGTAATAAATTCAGCGCATAAATTAAATTAAAATCTATTTTCTGTGGCATATTTCCCCCGCCCACGGATTGCGTTTTTTGCAATAAATTAATTACATCATTTCATTTTAAACAATCAAGTAAAATTTAGATACTACTGCTGAAATTGATAGAACAATTATTGAAACAGCAGGAGTTTGAAATGGTTGATGCGTCTATTACGCAACCTCAAAAAAACAAATGGATAGCCAGTGCAGGCGAGATCAGTGGCCGCACATGGATGGGCCTATTTGGTGTTTTTTTAGCGGTCATGGCGAGTGGCGTGGGAGAAAACGCCAGTAAATTCGCCCTTGGCGACATCCAAGGCGCAATGGCTCTAAATATAGATACAGGAAGTTGGTTAATCTCCTGCTATGTCACAGGTTTTGTTATTGGTTCGGGTTTTACACCCTGTTTTTGGCCTACTTTTTCATTACGCCGTGTAGCCTTAGTGATGTGCTCAATTTATCTACTGGGTGGATTAATTACACCTTGGTTAGGGGAGCACTACACATGGTTGTTAACCATTCGCAGCTTACAAGGCTTCGCGGGTGGTGCTTTACCACCGATGTTAATGACCGTTGTACTGCGCTTTATGCCCCCGCTAATTAAGGTGTTAGGGTTAGGTGCTTATGGATGGGTTTCCGCGTGGAGTGCCACCTTTGGTGCGACCGCCGCCGCATTTGCATTTCACTGGGGATGGAGTGGTTATTTTTATTGGAATTTACCCTTAATGGCCATTGCAACCATTTGCATCGGCTATGGCTTACCACAAGACCCTCTTCGCCTAGAACGCCTTAAACAATTTAATTGGCGTGGTTTAATCCTTGGGGGAAGCGCTTTAGCCATGCTAACTGTAGGAATATCCCAAGGAGAGCGTTTAGATTGGCTTAATTCCTCACTCATTTATGTCTTATTAATTGGTGGATTAGGGCTACTTGCGCTGTTTCTCATTAATGAATGGTATCACCCATTGCCATTTTTTAATTTGCAGCTGCTTGGAAAACGAAATCTTTCATTTTCATTAATTACGTTGGGTGGGGTTCTATTGATTATGGTTTCACTAGTCAATATTACCTCTGGTTATTTATCCGCAATCCAAGGATATCGACTCGAACAGACCTCAGACATGATGCTGTGGGTATCACTCCCCCAACTAATTACGCTGCCTATCGTTGCGATCATTTGTAATACCCCAAAAGTGGACTGTCGCTGGGTATTGGCGATCAGCCTGTTATTGATGGCAGCGGCTTGTGTGCTTGCATCACAACTGACCCCTGATTGGCATGGAAATAATTTTAAAACCATTTCGCTACTACAAGCCATTGCTCAACCCATGGCCGTTATTCCGTTGTTGATGATGGCAACTGGGGGACTTTTACCGACCGATGGCCCATTTGCTGCTGCGTGGTTTAACGCAGTCAAAGGCTTCGCAGCAACAGCAGCAGGTGGTGTTATTGCCCTGTTAAGCCGCCAACGGGGGGATTTTCATTCAGGCGTAATTGCCGATGGCTACGGGACAGCATATCGCAAAACCTCAGAGTCTATTGGAGAGCTGACCCAGCTTGCCTCTAGTCAGGGATATGTGCTGGCTAGTGCTGATCTTTATATGTTGGTTTCAGGCTTAGCGCTGTTGTTAACAGGGCTGATCGTTGTGATGCCAACTCGAATTTATCCGCCACGGTCTGTGGCCGCGGCTTAGTTATTGATTATCAGGAATTAACAATGAGTAAAATTAAAATTAATAAAGGTGTTGCCCTTGCAATCGCGGGTATTTTAGTTGTCGTAGGCGGGCTATTAATTAATAAGTTCGCCATTAAAAAAACAATGCAAAATACCAATGATGCTTATATTCGTGCCGATATTTCGCGTATTTCACCCCAAATTTCAGGTGTTGTTACCCAAGTTTTGGTTCAAGACAATCAATGGGTGAAAGAAGGCGAATTATTAGCGGAAATTGACCCACGGGAATTCACTGTCGCACTTTCCCAAGCGATAGCACAAGAAAACTCAGCACGTGCACGCCAAGATGATGCAAAAGCGAATCTAGTACGCCAGTATGCGCTGATTTCTGCTGCGCAAGCTCAATTACAATCCGCACAAGCTGAGTTGCAATTTGCTCACCAAGAGAAAACGCGCTATCACAAAATGGCAACGACTGGCGCAGGATCACAACAAGCGGCACAACAAGCAACTACCCGCGTACAAACGATGACTGCCAGTGTTGCACAAGCCGAAGCGTCTTTAAAAGCGGCTAAGAATATGTTGCAAGTTTTACAAGCTAAGCAATCAGATAGTGACGCTGAATTGACATTGGCGCAAGCGAAGAAAGAGATGGCTAAACTCAATTTATCTTATACCCGTATTACCGCACCGATTGCAGGAGTAGTGGGTAAAAAAAGCCTGCGAGTGGGTGAGTTTGTTAAGCCTGGTGATGCGTTAATGGCAATTGTGCCCCAAGACAAACTGTACATTATTGCTAATTACCAAGAAACACAGTTGCAGAACATTACTCAGGGGCAAACCGTTGACATCAGCATTGATACGTTCCCTGGCCAAACCCTAAAAGGCTATGTTGACAGTATCGCACCCGCTTCAGGCGCTAGCTTTTCTCCTGTTGCACCTGAAAATGCAACAGGTAATTTCACAAAGATTGTGCAACGTATCCCTGTAAAAATTACCTTTGATATTAACAAAGAGAGTGAGGCGACAATGAATGCACTACGCGTAGGCATGTCAGCCGATGTGAGCATCAACACATTGGATGGGAGCCACTAATGAAAAAAACCGCCATTGCACTGGTTCTCGTAGCACTCACAGGTTGCCAAGCAGTTGGCCCCGATTACGTGCCACCGCAAGCGACTTTGCCAGAAAATTGGGGTGCTAACCAAAGCACCTCCTCCCTTCCTATCGAGTGGTGGAGCATTTTTGGTGATCCCCAGCTTTCAGAGCTCATACAACGCGCAACAAAAAGTAATTTAGATTTGCAATTAGCGACAGCGCGCATGCAACAAAGTCGCGCTTTATTAGGCATTGCCGATTCTGACTTAGCCCCTGATTTTAGCTTTGATGGTGCTTACCAGCGCCAACGTGCAACATCAGTCGGTAGTATGGATCCATCAGGGAAAAAAGGCGAGTCTGACTTTAACCTTTGGCGCGGTGGGTTTAGTGCGGTTTGGGAGTTGGATATGTGGGGAAAATTACGCCGTGCATCAGAAAGTGCTCGTGCTAATTTTGCAGCATCAGAAGAAAATCGGCGAGCCTTGTTAACCTCTGTCACCGCAGAAGTTGCCACCGATTATTTACGCCTGCGTGCCATACAGCAACAAATTCAAGTTGCAAGAGAAAACCATGCAACCTCGTTACAAACCTTGGAACTCACTCAGGTACGTTTACAAAATGGCTCAGGAAACCAACTTGATGTGGAACAAGCGCAAGTACAACTCGACCAAATCAATGCCTTGCTTCCTGTGCTAATTGATAGGGAAAATCGCCTAAAAAATGCCATTACCTTGTTGCTGGGCGAGCAACCTGGGGCGTTTAATGCCCAATTATCAACGAAAAAGAACCTCCCACAGTTAACTCAAATAGTTCCGATGGGCGTTCCGTCTGATCTTGCACTTCGCAGGCCAGATATTCGTGAAGCCGCAGAGCGCTTACACCAAGCAACCGCAGAAATTGGCGTCGCTAAAGCGGATTACTACCCACGGATCATGTTAACAGGTAATGCAGGCTACCAAGCCCTTGCATTATCCGATATGGGAAGCTGGTCAACGCATATGTTCGCCATTGGCCCCTCACTGTATTTACCCATATTCGATGGTGGAAAAATCAAACAACGTGTGACGTTAAGTGAGTACCGTCAACAAGAAATGGCAATTGCATACCAACAAACTGTTTTGCGTGCTTGGCATGAAATTGATGATGCACTTTCAGACTATCAGGCCCAACAACTCAGGCAAATACACCTAGTTTCTGCCGTTACCGCTAATCAGCATGCTTTTTCATTAGCACGGGATAGCTATCTTAATGGCGCCAGTGACTTCATGCATGTATTAAGCACCCAGCGCGCCTTGTTAGATTTGCAATCGGCACAAATTACGTCTCAAGAAGAAACCGCCCTTGCTGTAGTCAATCTATATCGAGCATTAGGCGGTGGTTGGGAACACACTTATCCGTCAAATATGCAGCAGGAGGATCCTCATGCACAATACAATGAATAAAATTGTGGGCGACATATTAGAAAAAGATACAAGGCGCAAACGAGAAGCTACCGTTAGCGCAGTGCAATCATTAACAAAAAAAATGCGACGGATTACCTTGAGTGGTGATGATGTCGATAAGTTTTTAGATGATTTAAGAGCTTACGAACCCGCAAGTTGGGTCAAGGTATTTTTTCCTTGGAAAGAAAGTTTAGCGGGTCGCGCTTACACCATTAGCGGGATCAATAAAATCAACAGAACCATTGATATCGATATGGTTTTGCATGGTGATGGCCCCGCATCTCGCTGGGCTGAAAACGCATTAATCGGTGATAGACTTGGTTTTGCAGGGCCGTGTTCTGGCGGGTTTAAACCGCTATCTGAAGCAGGTTGGTTACTTTTATTGGGTGATGAAACCGCACTTCCCGCAATGCGTCGTATTCTTGAATCATTGACGGAACCAATGCCTGTTTTCTGGTTTGCAGAGGTCAGTGATGAAGCAGAAATACAAACACTAAATTACCCTGACTTAATCGTCAATAGCTGGCAAATTCGCGACCGTCATTATGATAGCGTGATGAATAGTTCTCTAGTCCGAGCCATTACTCAATGTGCTCTGCCTGCTGAACCAGGCCAAGTTTGGTTAGCCTGTGAGCAACAAATTGCTGTTTATTTGAAGAATCATTTTATCAACGAAAGAGGGATCCCCAAAACCTCACTCTTCGCAAAAGGCTATTGGAAAAAAGGGGAATCTAACTTTAAGGGTGCGGTGTAAATCGCTTATCAGGAGATAAAAATGATTAATAATGTATTGTTGGCTGTCGATAGCTTCGAAAATAGCAGTAATGCCCTCAATTTTATGCAACGTATGACAGGCTGTATTCATAATGTCATTGTCTTAACCGTTGTCGATAGCACCTTTGCGCTAAGCCGCACTAAACTAAGTCAAAATAGCGATGAACGCGATGAGTACCCTGCTGCCCAGCGAGAAGAAGCCTTAGCAGAGAAACAATTAAAAGATGTCACCAGCGCATTAACAAATATGGGATTTAAAACACAGGGGCTGCTTGCCGCAGGAACACCTATCGAGACAATCCCTAAACAAATGGAAAAACACAATTGTGATTTACTGATTATCTCCCACCGTCACCTTTCTTCATTTAGCCGCTGGCTGAATACGTCGGTCACTCGCAGTTTATTAGATGATATTTCTCAACCCGTTTTAGTGATCCCGCGTTAACCGATATGATTAAAAATGATTACAGTGGTTACCTGTTGTTATCCACTGTAATCAATACTTTTAATACACAAAGCCCATCATGGCATTGATGTTTTTTCTATTGATTTGTCCTTCAGTTTATTGTTCCTACATAATTTCCGATCAAACTTCCCTCAGTTCGCACAGATAACAGGCAAACGAACATTTTTTTCGATATTCTCCTTTGACAATCCCTTTAGAGGAAGCTAATATCCTCTGCGTACCAAGGAGTTCCTCCATAGTTCAGTCGGTAGAACGGCGGACTGTTAATCCGTATGTCGCTGGTTCAAGTCCAGCTGGAGGAGCCAATATTTAGAGAAGCCTGCTTAAAGAAATTTAAGCAGGCTTTTTGCTTTCTTATCGTTTATCATTTTTCTCAAAAGATATTTAATCATCAATTCCCATAGCTATTTTTCTCCTTTCGCTTTATCATTCGTTCCCGGCCTGAGCGTTCGCTCATCACTCACCTTCCCTTATGGAGCCGGTTTAATGACTACTGTAACTACCCTAACGATTCGCCGCCCTGATGATTGGCATGTTCATTTTCGCGATGATGATATGTTAAAAACGGTCGTTCCCTACACCAGTGAGTTTTTTGGCCGCGCAATTGTGATGCCAAATTTAGTTCCTCCCGTTACTACCGTTGCAGCCGCAAAAGCATATCGCGAGCGCATTATTCAGGCTGTGCCACAAGGGCACCAATTTACCCCGTTGATGACCTGTTATCTTACTGATGGAACTGACTCAACTGAACTCATCCGTGGCTTTCAAGAAGGTGTGTTTACCGCATGTAAATTATATCCTGCTAATGCAACAACCAACTCAAGCCATGGGGTTTCTGATATTAAGAAAATTTACCCTGTTCTGGCAGCAATGGAAAAAGCAGGTATTCCGCTATTGATTCACGGTGAAGTCACCGCGAACCATATTGATATTTTTGACCGAGAAGCACTGTTTATTGAACAAGTCATGCAGCCATTACGCGCCCAATTTCCAAACTTAAAGGTAGTTTTCGAACACATCACAACAAAAGAAGCTGCACAATATGTTTTGGATGCCAACGAATTTACCGCTGCGACGCTAACGCCTCAGCACCTGATGTTTAACCGTAATCATATGTTAGTCGGTGGTGTAAGACCGCACTTGTTCTGTTTGCCAATTTTAAAACGTAACATTCACCAAGAAGCGCTTCGTTCTGCTGTTGCATCGGGTTGTGATCGCTTCTTCCTAGGAACAGATACCGCTCCACATGTGCAATCACGTAAAGAAGCCGCTTGCGGATGTGCTGGCGTATTTAATGCACCAACCGCACTGGCCGCTTATGCAACTGTGTTTGAAGAACTAGATGCTTTAGCGCACTTTGAAGCATTTTGCTCATTGAATGGTCCTAAATTCTATAATTTGCCTGTAAATGAAGGCCATATAACCCTGACTAAAGAACCAAACATGACTTGTGAATCGATTGATTGCTGTAATGATAAATTGATCCCGTTCTTAGCAGGTGAAGATTCTCGCTGGTCAATCGCTATCGCTAAATAAGCACTAAAAATCTCGTTTATCGTCATGGGGGAAGTTGCAATCGCTTCCCTCTACGAGCCCCAGCTATATTCGCTTTATTTGTGCATTTACTGTCATTTATGCAAAAAAATATTTTATTTACTTCCTTATTAACGAAATCTCCTTATACTGAAAGTGGATTCATTCCAAGAACTTTGCTCTTAGTCAGTTATAGATATTTATTATTTATCACGCTGTTTGATTAGGAGGTTTTTATGAATAGAAAAAATGATGTTATTCAAACTCACCCAGTTGTTGGCTGGGACATTAGCACCGTAGATGCCTATGATGCTATGATGTTACGTTTGCACTACCTCCCCGAACAAGATAAAAACTCAGGCGATGCTGTCGTGGATAAAACCATGTGGCTTACCACGGATGTCGCAAAACAATTGATTGGTATTCTTCAAGCTGGCGTGGATAAGATAGAGTCTGGGGAATACATCGAATTTAATTTTAAAACACACTAAATCCTTAAATGGATATTTGAGCCGTAGATATCCATTTTTTAAATCTATAGCCTTTCAATAAAGTAGTTATATATTATATAACTACTTTACCTCATTTTATTTTTATAAATTGATTAATTTAAATTAACGACAACATTTTTTGTTTTTATTATTACTCAGTTGACATCACTAGCTATTCCAATTTATTGTAATACTCTTTCGAACCAGGACGTTCCCAATGAAAATATTAGTTATTGATGAGTGTTATTACACGAGACTTGGTATTACTGAATATTTATCAAAGAATAAGAACTTAAACTTTATTAGCACTGGCTGTTTGGGTGATGCTATTAAATTCATAAATAAAAACTCACCAAACATTGTTCTTGTTAATTTAACCTATTATTGCCACTACTCAAATTATTGTCCAACTTTACAAGGGTTACTAAATCTATCAAATAATATTCGTTTTTATATTTATATCAATGCCCCTTACCCCCAAACAGATAACCCACTATTATTAAAAGATAATTTTTTTATTTTATCCAAAAATATCATTATTAAAACATTGGATAGAGTAATTAATGATTATGCACAAATAGAAAAAATAACAAAATTAGCGAATAATACAGATACCTCTATATTTACTGTCAAGGAGCAAAAAATAATTAGCAATTGGATGAATGAAATACCAAACCATATTATCTCTAAGAAATTAGGGATAAGTAACAGTACGGTTTATTCACAAAAGCGCCATATAGCAAGTAAGGTTTTCGTTAAAAACAGAATAGAGCTTTTCTTCATTTATAATGTATTTAAATATTTATATTAAGTAAAAAGCCCTGAAAAAGGGCTTCTACTTTTTTAGTATTATACTCAATTAGCTATCGCTATTTAATAAGCCCTCTGATAAACGGTGGCGGGATTTATTAAATATTTTATTGCTCACTTCACGACCTGCACGGCGAGCACGCTGTTCTTGCTCTGGTAGTTTCATTTCTTCATTGCATGCAGCACTACAGCAACCTTCGTATTTTTCAGCGCAAGTTGGGCATTGGATGAACAGTAGATGGCAACCATCATTGCGGCAGTTCGTGTGTGAATCACAAGGTGCCCCACACTGGTGGCAGTGCGCTAACATGTCATCTGTAATACGTTCGCCCATACGGTTATCAAAAACAAAGTTTTTCCCTTTAAAACGCAAAGGTAAGCCTTGTTCTTTGGCTTTACGTGCATACTCAATAATACCGCCTTCCACGTGATAAACGTTTTTAAAGCCGTTGTGTAGCATGTATGCACTCGCTTTTTCACAACGAATACCGCCAGTACAATACATGACAACATTCTTATCTTTTTGCTCTTGCAGCATTTCCACGGCCATCGGAAGCTGTTCTCTAAAAGTATCCGATGGAACTTCTACCGCATTTTCAAAGTGACCCACTTCGTATTCATAATGATTACGCATATCAACAAATACAGTATTCGGATCATCAATCATTGCATTCACTTCATGCGCTTTGAGATATTGCCCAGTATTTGCAGGGTTAAATGTCTCATCGTCAATGCCATCAGCAACTACGCGATCACGCACTTTCATGCGCAGAACCCAGAACGATTTCCCATCATCATCAATAGCAATATTTAAGCGCAAATCATTCAATGCAGGATCTGTGCGATAAATTAGTTCACGTAAAGCGTCAACATTGGATGCTGGCACGCTGATCTGTGCATTAATGCCCTCTTTGGCAATGTACACACGGCCAAATACGTTTAACGCTTTGAATTGTTGGTACCATTCATTACGAAAGACAGCTGGGTCTTCAATATTAAAATACTTATAGAAAGAAATAGTGGTACGTGGCTCAGTTTCAGCCAACATGCGTTCTTTGAGTATTTTATTTGAAACTTGGTTATGTAACACTGGCATGGTGTTCTCTTTTCCTTTGTAACTAACTAATATTTAAACAATTAACCTGATGACTGTTAAACACAACTGCATGAGATTATTTATTCATATTATCGCTGTTATTGTGTTAATAAAAAACCCTTTATTTTAAGTGGGATTGTTATTGAAATATGATTAAAACGTTTAAATCATTATTTACTTACATAATTAACGGTATTTTAGTGACATTTGATGATTCACGATTTCATTCCGTTATGTTATAACGTTATTAATTTACCACCTTTAAATAGTAGAAATAATGCGATTATTCCCTCTCTTTTTTATTATGTTATCTCTTGTCGTGCCACAGGTAGCGGCTCATCCTCACAGTTTTATTGAAATGAAAATGACCCTTGAAACCAAACAAGATAACTATTCAGGGATAAATTATGCTTGGAAGATGGATCCAATGACCTCTGCTGATATTCTGTATGAACTCAAAGGGGTAAAAAAGGATGACCCACGCTGGAAGCAACAAGAAGCCATTGTGATGGCGAATGTATTAATGCAGGATTATTTCACTGATTTCTATTATCAAGGGAAAAAAGTCAGTTTTAAGCGCATCCCCGATAACTACCATCTTGAAAAAGACGGTTTTTCTCTAGTGTTTTACTTCACTGCGTCATTTATGCAACCTCTACCAATTAAAAGCTCCCATGTGACTCTCCAAACCTACGATCCATCATTTTATGTCAGTATGACCTACCAAAACCCGCAGCAAATTACACTACCTATAGAGCTTGCCGCGACCTGCAAGTTGGCATTAAAAGAAGCCGATATTACTGACTCCATGCGCGCCTATGCCTTTTCATTAGACAAAAATGATACACCAGATGAAGACTTAGCACTTGGTAAGCAATTTGCACAACAGGTGGATATCCAATGCCCTTAATTGCGTTGCGTAACCAAAAATGGCTCGGTGCAGTTATCTTATTAGTGCTTATAGCGTATTGCGCCTTGCAGGTTTACATCCATTGGAACTCATGGTTACAACTAAGTGTTATTTGGCAAAAACAATTAAACCAAGGGCTATCTTACCTTCTCCAAGAAACGGCGACTCGGCCATTTTATGCTGGGGGATTATTGGTCATTGCAAGCTTTGCTTATGGTTTTTTACACGCCCTTGGGCCAGGGCACGGTAAATTAATCATCACCACCTATATCGCCACACAAGCCACTCACTTAAAACAAAGTGTCGTGATTAGCTTACTCGCGTCTTTATTGCAGGGATTAGTCGCCATTTTACTGGTTTCTTTTGTACTCATTTTATTCCAGCTCTCCACTAAACACCTGAACCAAGCCAGTGCTTATGCAGAGCAAATCAGCTACATTTTTGTGATCTTGCTAGGCGTATTTCTTTGTGTCAGTGCGATTCGCCGTCTTTGGCAAATCAGCAAACCAAAAAAATCAGCCGCTTTAACATTGCGAAGCATACAACCACTGAATCAATCCCAACCAAAAATTATTTATAACAAAGTGCAAACCGAGCTGTCTAGCTGCGCTTGTGGGCATCAACATGTTGTCCAATCTGAACAGCTACAAGCGGGGTTCAAAAGTAAGCTACTGATTATTCTTTCGATGGGGATCCGCCCATGCTCAGGCGCAATTTTGGTACTGCTCTTTTCGTATGTGATTGATGCATATGTGTGGGGAATTATTGCTGCGCTGATGATGGCTGTCGGCACAGCGTTAACCATCTGTTTGATTGCGGTGTTTGTTCATCTTATGAGAGATAATGCATTGCGCGTTTCACGTCTAAAAGGCGTTCAACTCTCACCATATTGGGTAATTTCACTTAAAATCATCGCTGGGGTGCTGTTTGTCTTGATGGGCGTTTTATTGTATCAAAGCGGTGCAATGGAACACGCAACCTCACCATTATTGCATTAAAAAAGGGAGGGCTCCCCCTCCCTGGCACTTGCCGAAGTCACAGTGCAATAAACACACTGTTGATGCGCAATGTCAACTGCTCAAAACAAAGTTGCTGGCCTGCAACGCTATGCAGAACCCCGCAAGCTAGCAACTTTTACTACTACGTTAAAACCTAGCTAGCTGATTAACTCAATTTTCGCTGGTAAACCTTGGCGAACAGAAGCACCCGATACCCAATCAAGCCAAGTATTTGCCACTTCACGCGTTGGGTCAGCAAACCCGAGGTCGTTTAAATTAATACCTGAACCATTAGCCGCATTCATCGGCATTGGTTCACCATCTAAATAGTGCTGTTTAGCGCCCATTTCAGTGTGCCCATAACCATGCTCAATCGCTAGTACTCCTGGCATTACACCATCCAACACGCTGACTTGAGCTTCTGCATTTCCACCTGGCGTGGTGATGCGGATCCAATCACCATGTTTTACCCCCATTTTCGCAGCATCATCAGGGTGAATAGCCACAAGGTTGGTCGGTTTAACATGACGTAAGCGTTCAATCACCGTTGTTGAACTGCTCATTACATGAGATTTAAATGACATCAGTTTCAGTGGCCACTCTTTTTCTGGGAACACTTTATTAACGTCATCACCATTCGCCATACGTGGCGGATAGTAAGTTGGACAGCCACTGTAACGTTCACCCGTAATTGCATGACGGTTAGTCCCAACAGTTGGGTTCCAAATCTGCAATCCTTTTTTCCATTGTGGCCCTGTTGCATCGCCATCCCACGCTTTTTCATACGGTGCAAAACGGCCACCGCGTGTGAAGATGTAAGCCACACGGCGCACTTCTTCTGGTTTCAACGTGCGAGTTATCGCAGGTAAAATACGTTCAACACCACTGATTTGGATGTCTTCTGTTGCAGCTTCTGGTACGGGTTTTTCCCCTAACCAAGCCATATTAGCAGCCACGCGCAAGTAGTAATCCTCTGCGGTATTGAGTGAATGCATGTTGCCATCCATGTCCTCAATCACGTTGTCCCCAAAGCCAGGTAATTTCAGCTCTTTTGCTACCGCAATGCAGAAGCTTTCCATTGAAATTGGCTGGCCATCCGCGGTTTTCGCTGTACGGGACTCAACAATTGGCCAACGCGCGGTACTCGCCTTAACTTGAACACCTGACCACGGCGCACTGAAGCCCCAACTTTCAAAATTATGGGTATCTGGCACAATGTAATCTGCCAGCGCAGTGGTTTCATTCATAAAAGCATCAATACCAATAATTAATGGAAGATGTTTTGGATCTTTCAGTTTTTCTTCCATAACCTGACGAATACCCGCGATGCCATATACCGGGTTAGTCATATTGGTGATCCACGCTTTAAGCGCATACGGATACCCCATCAACGCAGACGCCAGTTGCTCCGTTAATTGGCCTTTCGCAAACGGATACCAAGGGGCTTTTGCAGGATACGGTTTTTCACCTGCGGCTAATCTTGCTTTAAATTCATCTGATTTTTCATAGACTTCATTACTGCGCGATAACACAACGCCTTTTGGCTTCACTTTGCCTTTGTAACTCGACATATTGTAACGTGGGCCATCGTTCTCCCCGTTGAATTTACCGCCACCAACAGACACACCGCCTTTCAGGTTTAAATTACCAATCAAGGCGTTAAGCATTATGACTGACCATGCTGTGTAGAAGCCGTTGCCTCCCATCATACCGCCATGGGAAATGACCGCTGCTTTTCTATCATAAGAAGTTAAGGCTTTGCCCAGTGATGCAATGGTTTTCACTGGTACATGGCAGCGTTCGCTATATTCTTCAAGCGTCATGCGATTTGCTGCTTCTTTCAGGCATTGGAAGCTTGATTTTACTGTGACTTCGCTGCCATCATGCAATGTCACTTTGCGGGTCACAAAAAGTTCCGCAGCAGGGACATCATCTGCTAATTTCAACTCACCAGAAGCGTCCTGAACCAAATAGGCTTTTTCATCATCCTCTTCCCCAGTAAGATAAGAGGAAATTAATAATTTGCCTGCTAATGGATGCGCGTCATCAGTGATAACCAAATGGGTGGAGTTGGTCCAACTTTTTTCCCCCATGCCTTCCATTGATTTTTCGCTTGGTACGCTAAGGTATTTTGCATTATAACGCTCGTTTTCGATGATCCAGCGTATCATTCCCATCACTAACGCTGCATCCGTCCCTGGTTGTACAGGCACCCAATGACCATGGTCATTGGCTAATGTTGTCGTTAGTGGCAATGCAGGGGAAACAACCACATAATTAAAAGAATCACGTAAACGTGCTGTCGCTAACTGGCGGCCTTGACGTTTGAACGGGTTCCCCGATTGTGCAGGGGACGTCCCGAGGAATAAGGCAAAACGCACGTTATCCCAATCAGGCTTGACGTGGGCGTTTTTGTCCAAGTCATCCATCAATGCCCCCGAACCTGCTCGGTAAGCGAGGCCACAGTAAGAGCCGTGCGCACCGAAGTTTTTGCTACCAAAGCCGTTTTGTGCAAAGCGACGAATAAAGCCGTCGCGGCCATCGTCCCCTGCGTTAGTCACTAGCAATTGGTTCGCTTTCGGGCCTAATTTAGGCTGTGATGGGTCTAATGGCGTTTCAAGGTCACGAATGGCTCTTAACCCATCCACATGGCCTTCACCGAATAAATCACCGCCTTCAACCACTTCTTTAATCAGTTGTTCAAAGCTAATGCGCTCCCATTTACCTTCACCGCGTTTACCCACACGTTTCATCGGTTCTAAAATACGTAGTGGACTGGTTAAGCCTTCCATTAAGGTCGCCCCACGGGCACATGCCGTTGAACGATGTTCTAAACCTGACTCACCGCTCATTTTGTTGAACGCAGTTTTTAGCGGCATACCATAGGGGAAATGCTCTTCGTGAGATAACGGGTGGTACGGGTTCCCAGCAATACGCAGCACTTCATTTTTCGCTGTATCAACACGAGCACGGATACCACACTGAGTCCAGCAACCAAAACATTGGGTCATCGCCACTACTTGTTCTGGGTTTTCCTGCCAGCCTTTCAGTGCTTGGCCTTCTGGACGCAGTGAGTTGCCATTGAGGCGGTCTAACGTGACTTTACCAGAGGTGCCATTAACCAAACCATCGACTGCACGTTTGGCCACATCACGGTAGCTTGCACCAAATAACGCAATGCCACCGACAACCAAACCACCTTTAAGCCATTGACGTCTTGAGAATTTAGCCATGTTGCACTCTCCTCGCAAACCAGCGAACACCTTCACGAACAATAATTGTTAACGCAATCCACAGACCAAATGTGCCTACAATAGCCATTAAGCCGTCAGTCCCCAGAGGGAAGTGGTATGGATTCGCGATAATGTTATATTTTGGAACCGCTTGAACTTCCATCAGGAAAATCCAACGTAGTGTCCAAGCAAAAGCCATCGAAACTAAGGCTAAAACGGTAATGTAAGGTACTGAACGGATAGCTTTTACATTGCTCACTGACATCACAAATGTGATTAACCACAGCGCACAAACCCCCATCAGCATCCACCAACCTGCACTTGCAGTATCCAACTGTTGGCGTACCGCGATCCCTGATATGGTATCCCCTGATAACCACAGAGCGAAACACACGGCAAATAACAGCAGGGTAATCACTTGGAAACGGGCTAAACGGTTTTGGTATTGTGGCTCTTTGCGAGCACCTAAACCAATCAATGCAGGCAGAACTTGCAACGCACTTAGGAACATTAATACTGGCATCCACCAGCTATACCAGATTGGACGCGCGTTTAAGATTGACGCTTCACGGCCGGTGTACAGCAATAAGCCCATTGCAGATAACGCCGCTAGCAATGCCACCCAACGGGTCGCTTTAAACTCTTTTTTCCAAATCATTTTCACAATCAGGGCAACAAAATATAACCCAATGAATGTGGTGAATAATGGTAATAAAACCGAGCCCCACCACATCCAAGACCACAGTGTTGGGTGTGCGTAGAAATGCCAAACCCGTGCGGTTTGGTGCAAGTCTGCCGTTAACGCGAGTGGCGCGGTGATCCCCATGGTGATCGCGATGAACACAGCGATCATCTCTAATCGGCCATTTTCGCTTTTATTTTGCCAATGCAGGTAACACGCATACAGCACAGCGCAAGAAGCGATTCCGATAAAGAAAAAGTATTGCACGGCCCACGGTAGCCAGAAAAATTCTTGTGGCTGAGCCATAATTTCAGAAATATATGTCACTTGACCGTCCATCAGAACACCTCCTGCCATAATGCGGGTTGCCCTTTGCCTTGTAGCGGCTCTACAAATGCATCATCCAAACCGATATAGAAAACTTGTGGTAATGTGCCACTTTCTGGTTTGAGCACTTTAATTTCCGCTTCATGTTCAGTCAGCATTTTACGAATGGTGCTGTTCGGGTCTTTTAAGTCACCAATAATACGTGCACCGCCCACACAAGATTCAACGCATGCGGGTAATAAACCCACTTCTAAACGATGTGCACAGAAAGTACATTTATCTGCAGTTTGTGTGGAATGATTAATAAAGCGGGCATCATACGGGCAAGCCTGTACACAATAAGCACAGCCGACGCAACGTTCATTATCAACCACAACAATGCCGTCTTCCCGTTGGAAAGTGGCTTGAACAGGGCATACAGGAACACAAGGAGGTGAATCACAGTGGTTACATAAGCGTGGCAGAAGTACGTTGGTAAAACCTTCCTCACCTTTAACCGCCACTTGATATTGGTTAACGGTGGTTCTAAATTGGCCTTGTGGCGTTTGGTTTTCAACCGAGCAACTTACAGTGCAAGATTGGCAGCCAATACAACGACGTAAGTCGATTAACATCCCATAACGTTTTTCAGGATTGCCTTCATGACGCGTTGGAGATAAGTTTAGGCCAGCCTCCGAGATTGGAATTAACGACGCACCCGCCGTCACTGCCCCAATTTGTTGTAGAAATTTTCGTTTACTCAGATCCATAATTGGCTCCAGTATTGACATTGCTAATGCGAAAATAAAAGTTATTAATCAATATGTTATTTGTTTTACAAGCATTATTGACAATCGATTCAGTCCAGTTAAGATAACCGCAGAAATTCTTATTTCTCTTTAAAACTGGTGTGTTATCTTGGTAAAGCTTGTAGTGCCATTGTAGGAAGAGAGGAGCCAGCGCCCTATTGTGGTTTACCACATACCCGAAGCTAAATTGATCTAACGCAACGAATAACCCAAATATGTTAAAAAAATCGCCTATACTGTTGTATCACATACTATTAACCATGTTTTTAACATGGTCATTTCCTGCGATTTCTGCGCAATGGACAATCGGCGTTTTGGCTTTGCGTGGCCCCAGTTCCACACAATCTCACTGGCAACCTTTAGTCGATACGTTAAATGATTCAATTCCAGGAGAACGCTTCACTCTCCAGCCCTTAAATCTCGATGAAATGCGTGAAGCCATTTCCAACCAAAAAATTGATTTCTTACTGACTAACCCAGCACAGTTTATTCAGCTCGACAGCCGCTACCACTTACGGTGGCTACTTTCCTTGCGTTCCGATGTCGAACCTAATAGCACCACCCGCAACGTGATTGGTAGTCTGATACTGGTACGCAATAACAGTGACATGACTGAACCTCAAAATTTGATTGGTAAAAAAGTGGGGGCGATTTCCCCCGATGCTTTTGGTGGGTATTTATTAGGCTATAAAGTGCTGCGAGATTTAGGCTATGACGCCGAAAAAGATTTTCAAATGCAGTTTTTAGGCTTCCCTGCGGATGCCCTGCTGTATGCCTTACGCGATGGTTCACTGTCAGCCGCGATCGTTCCTGTTTGTTTATTGGAAAATATGCACAGTGAAGGGCTAATTGATAAAACGCAATTCCGACCGCTTATTCAACATCCTAGTTCTCTGTCTTGCCTGACCAGCACGGAACTTTATCCCAATTGGTCATTTGCGGCCCTAAGCGAAGTGCCAGATAACCTTGTCGACAAGGTCACTAAAACCTTACTTTCAACAGATAAAAGTACTATGCGCTGGGGAGCCCCCGCCTCCGTTACCCAAGTGGAAACCCTTTTGCGGGATGTGAACCAACATCCACAGCAGCGGCAAATTTGGCAAGATATTGTCAGTTGGACAATTCAAAACCAAATTACCCTTGGCTTTGTTGCTCTATTTTTTGTCCTTCTTGGGGTGAACCACGTATGGATTGCATTTTTAGTTCGCCGCCGAAGTCGTCAATTAGAAGTGGCGCATAACCGACTGCGCCAGCAAGAGGCAGATTTACAAAAAGCTCAAAGGTTGAATATTTTAGGGGAAATGGCTTCAGGATTTGCTCATGAACTCAATCAACCGTTATCGGCTATTCGGCACTATGCACAAGGGTGTATTTTGCGGCTGAATAAAGAGTCGGAAAAGCATCCTTTAATTAATGCCTTAACAAAGATTGACGACCAAGCCCAACGTGGGGCGGATATCATCCGTAATTTACGTCTTTGGGCGGGCAAGCCAGGGCAAGACCCAGCACTAATTTTAAGCCAACAATCTGTTAAACAAGCTATTAAGCATATTTGGCAACTTTTACGCGTTGACCAACATTACCCTAATGCAAAATTATTACTACCAGACACCCAAGATGTGTCGTTGGTACTGCCAGAGACCCTATTGGAGCAATTATTGTCCAACTTAGTCAGCAACAGCCTGCAAGCAGGAGCCAACACATTACACTTTGGTTTTCATTTTGCCCAAAACCGCTTTTTACTGGTCTTGCAAGATGATGCAGGGGGTATGCCTTTAGAACAACTTGAACAAGGGATAACCCCATTCGCAACCACCAAAAAAGAAGGCTTAGGGCTTGGCTTAGTGATTTGCCAGCGCTTGATTCAAAGTCAAGGTGGGGATATTCGTATTGAAAACAACCTGAGTGATGATGGATTAAACGGCTTGCGAGTCACATTAATTTTTAATTATCCCGATAATTTGCACCACTAAGCACTGTATGCCACGCAATTGATAACATTCAGATTAATTATATGTGACAATAGCTTTATTGAGCTGACTAGTATCTATCTTAATAGTCACCCTCTACACGACGAGGTATGTATTTATGCCAGTTATCCATCTAGTGGATGATGACACCGATGTGACCGACGCCTGCCAGTTTTTACTTGAAACGCTGGGCTACACTGTTACCGTTTGGAATGACAGTGAACAATTTATTCAACATGCAGCCCTTCACCAAGAGGGGGTGGTTTTGCTTGATATGCGCATGCCAAAGCTAGATGGTCGGCAAGTCCACCAATATCTGTGCGATCAGCACAGCACCTTAGCCGTGATTTTTCTATCTGGGCATGGGGATATTCCTATGGCGGTTGAGCAAGTCAAACTTGGTGCCGTAGATTTTCTACAAAAACCGATTGATAGCCAACAACTGGCAAAAACTCTTGAGCAAGCTCAACGGCAAACCACGCAATCCACCGAAAATTATCTAATTAAACAACGCTATGAAATGCTAACACCCCGCGAAAAAGAAATCTGTCGCTATGTGCTCCAAGGTTTAATTAACCGTGAAATTGCTGAAGCTACCTGTGTTTCAGTACGTACTGTTGAAGTGCATCGTTCTCGCGTGATGGAAAAAATGGCGGTGAGAAACATCGCTGAATTAATGAGTACCATGCAGTCAGTGAACTTATTAAAAAAATAATTTGATATAATTAGATTCAATTAAACCTAATTAATAAAAATTCACCATTACAGACTAAAAATAATCGGATACTAATGATACCAGCGCCTACTTTTCAAAAACACCTACTTCATCCTCGCTACTGGTTAACGTGGATAGGTGTTACTGTACTTTATCTTCTTGTTTTACTGCCTTACCCTGTTATCTATTGGATGGGGACTCGCCTAGGGTTATTATCCAAGCGCTTTCTAAAAAAACGCGTACAAATTGCCGATCGTAACCTGCAACTGTGTTTTCCAGAGATGAGTATGCAAGATAGGCAACACTATATTGATAAAAATTTCGAATCTGTCGGTATGGGATTATTTGAAACGGGTATGGCATGGTTTTGGCCTGATTGGCGCATTAAACGTTGGGTTAAGGTCGAAGGCCGTGAAAATATGTTATCTGCCCAAGAGACTGGCCGCGGGATTATCGTGCTTGGCATACATTTTCTCACCTTAGAAATAGGCGGGCGTGCTTTTGGTATGCTAAACCCAGGTATTGGGGTATACCGTGCTAACGATAATAAACTGATTGACTGGCTACAAACCCGTGGGCGTTTACGTTCAAATAAATACATGCTCGACCGTAAAGATGTCAAAGGGATGGTACGTGCTCTGAAGGACGGGGAAATTCTCTGGTATGCCCCTGATCACGATTATGGCCCACGCAATAGTACCTTCGCACCGTTGTTTGCGGTTGAAAAGGCAGCAACCACTAATGGCTCACAAATATTACTTCGCTTAGCCAACCCACTGGTTGTCCCTTTTGTCCCACGACGTTTACCCAACGGCAAAGGATATGAGCTTCTCATTCAACCTGCAGTGGATAATTTCCCTGTAGAAGACAATGTGGCAACTGCAGCGATGATGAACCAAGTCATCGAAAAAGAAATTTTGCGTGCGCCCGAGCAATATATGTGGCTACATCGCCGTTTTAAAACGCGCCCACAAGGTGAAACATCTCTGTATGGCGATCTCGATAAAATTCATCATTAATTTATGACAAAATAGCTGTAGCCCTACCTAACAAAGAGTTTTTCCTAAATAGATGGAAAGTTTTCCCTAAATAGTCAGGCCTACAGCGAGGCGCCTAAATGAAGATATCCCAAGGAGCGTACATAAGTACGTGACTTGGGTAGCTGAGTGACGGTAACAACGCTGTCGGTCTGAATATAACAGGAAAATAAGCCAAAAGTTTTCCCTAAATAGTCAGCCCTACAGCGAGGCGCCTAAATGAAGATATCCCAAGGAGCGTACACAAGTATGTGACCTGAGTAGCTGAGTGACGGCAACAACGCTGTCGGTCTGAATATAACAGGAAAATAAGCGGTCTGAATATAAAGGGAAAATATGACAGGAAAAGGTAATTACTGGAAAAGAAACTTATACGTCGTCTGGTTCGGCTGCTTCTTAACAGGTGCTGCCTTTAGCTTAATCATGCCTTTTCTTCCCCTTTATATTGAAGAGCTCGGCGTCAAAGACCACGCTTCGTTGAATTTATGGACCGGCGCTGTTTTCAGTATTACTTTTCTGTTTTCCGCCATCGCCGCGCCGTTCTGGGGGCGGCTATCTGACCGTAAAGGTCGTAAGTTAATGCTGCTGCGCTCTGCGCTTGGCATGGCGATTGTGATGGTCTTGATTGGCTTTGCACAAAATATCTGGCAATTATTGGCACTCAGAGCCTTACTCGGCTTGCTTGGTGGCTTTGTGCCCAATGCCAATGCGCTAATCGCCACACAAATTCCAGTGAAAAAAAGTGGCTGGGCAATGGGCGTTTTGGCCACGGGGGCTGTGAGTGGTGCGCTCATTGGCCCATTAATTGGTGGGTTCCTTGCTGACCAGTATGGTTTACGCCCCGTCTTTTTTATCACAGCAACCGTTCTATTTATCTGTTTTTTCGTCACCCTTTTTTATGTTCGCGAACGTTTCACCCCTGTTTCGCGCAAAGATGCCTTAACCAGTAAACAGGTTTTTGCCTCCCTACGGAATAAAAACTTGGTCATCAGCTTATTTTTCACCACAATGATTATTCAGGCAGCAATGGGTTCCATTAACCCTGTCATTACCCTTTATGTTCGAGAACTGTCAGACTCCCTTGAAAACCTAGCATTTGTTAGTGGAGTGATTGCATCTATTCCTGGCGTCGCCGCGTTAATCAGCGCACCAATGCTAGGTAAATTAAGTGATCGAATTGGCCCTGAAAAAGTCCTATTGGCTGTTTTAGGCACTTCAATTTTCGTGTTATTCCCGATGGGGCTCGTGAGTAGCTATTGGGAGTTAGGTTTCCTACGTTTTTTATTAGGGGCACTTAATGCCGCCTTACTACCAGCGGTTCAGACGCTAATTATTTATAATATTTCGCACCAAGTGACTGGCCGCATTTTCAGCTATAACCAAGCTTTGCGGGATGTGGGGAATGTAACGGGGCCGCTGATGGGGTCGTTTGTTGCAGCAACCTATGGTTTCAGAGCTGTCTTTTTCTTCACAGCTGCTTTAGTCCTTTTTAATCTTATCTATTCTTGGCTCATTATTCGACGCCAATCAGATGGCCTACGCGCTTCACCAACTGAGCAATAATTAGCCAGATAGTTTTTAACCAAAAACCTGATGCTTTATAAGCTTTATTGTTTTCTTAACGAAAAAATAATACTTTATATGATTAACTAACTGTTTAATAACAACTTAATCGATTCAAAATTCTTTCTTTTATTGTCAATGAAAATCCTGTATCTTCCCCTACCTTATCGTGAAAAATGAGAGTTATATCGACTTTTCACCTTAAAACCTCGCCTTTTACAATAAATTCATTCTGTTTATAGGCGATTCTATAATAATGTATGTTAAAAATATGTTTCCAAACTGAAAGTTAACATATCAAATAATAATCGACACTCAGGCGCTCGGCTTGGTGTTTTATATCATGCACAACCTCTCAAGAGATGATTTATGGGAGTTCACAGATGAATAATTCTGCGACTAAAACAAAAACTTTTTTCGGGCATCCATACCCGCTGAGTTCACTTTTCCTTACCGAAATGTGGGAAAGGTTCTCTTTCTACGGCGTTCGCCCGCTACTTATTCTGTTTATGAGTGCGGCACTCTTACAAGGCGGCATGGAGCTGCCAATTGAACAAGCCTCTGCTATCGTTGGTATCTTTGCAGGTGGTGTTTACATCACTTCGTTACCAGGCGGCTGGTTAGCTGATAACTGGTTAGGCCAACGCAGAGCGGTTTGGTACGGCTCATTGATCATTGCATTTGGTCACTTATCCATCGCAATGTCTGCATTTTTAACGAATACCTTCTTCTTTGTTGGTCTATTGCTGATCGTACTCGGAACGGGGCTGTTTAAAACCTGTATCACCGTGATGGTAGGTACCCTGTATAAGAAAGAAGATACACGCCGTGATGGCGGTTTCTCCCTGTTTTATATGGGTATCAATATGGGTTCATTTATTGCACCATTAATCATTGGCCCATTGCATGAAAAATACGGTTGGCATTTAGGCTTTGGCCTCGGTGGTTTAGGGATGTTAGTGGCGCTGTTAATCTTCCGCTTCTATGCTATTCCGCAAATGCGTCGTTACGACAAAGAAGTCGGCTTAGATTCCACTTGGAACCACCCGACAGTTCAACGTAAAAATGTCGGTAAATGGGTCACTTTTGCGATGGCATTGCTCGCGGTATTGGTTATCTTAATCGATAACGGCACAATCCCATTCAACGCATCAATGATCGCTAAAAGTTCTGCTTACGTGATTTCAACCTGTGTGGGCATCTACTTCCTGTTTATGTTCTTCTTTGCAGGTTTAAATAGCAGTGAACGCTCACGCTTATTAGCTTGTTTGATTTTACTGGTTGCAGCCGCGTTCTTCTGGTCAGCCTTCGAGCAAAAACCGACTTCATTTAACATTTTCGCTCGTGACTATACCGATCGCCAAATGGGTAGCTTTGAAATCCCAACCATTTGGTTCCAATCCATTAATGCTCTGTTCATTATTTTGCTAGCCCCTGTATTTAGCTGGTTCTGGCCATCCCTTGCTAAGCGCAATATGAACCCAAGCAGTATGACAAAATTTGTTATCGGTATTTTATTTGCCGCGGGCGGTTTCGCTATCATGATGGTTGCAGCAAACCAAGTATTAGCAACACAAAGTGGCGTTTCACCGTTCTGGCTAGTGGGCAGTATCTTATTACTGACTTTAGGTGAACTGTGCCTAAGCCCAATTGGTTTAGCAACAATGACCTTGCTAGCACCGCAAAAAATGCGTGGTCAGGTTATGGGGCTGTGGTTCTGTGCCAGTGCATTAGGAAACTTAGCGGCAGGTATTATGGGCGGTAACATCCGTAAAGACCAACTGGATTCCATGCCTGAATTGTTCTCCCACGTATCTATCGCGTTGGTTATCTGTGCTGTCGTATTGGCCGCACTGATTATTCCAGTAAGAAAGATGCTTAAAAATGCGGATAAAAACGAAGCCAAAGCGTAGTTATCTTCATTAACTTGAACTGCTCAATGACATATTGTTGTTGGGCAGTTTTCTTTCCTCCCATACGATTACTTAGCTTATTATTTTTTTCTAATCAGATTATACTCACTGTCTTATCTACCATAAGCCGGAATGTTAAGTATGTCCCTTTCTCTACCTGTCTACTATGTTGATGCCTTTACAGATACCTTATTTCAAGGGAATCCCGCAGCCATTGTACTACTG
The DNA here is from genome assembly GCF_028482245.1 of Providencia sp. PROV129. Classification (NCBI taxonomy): domain Bacteria; kingdom Pseudomonadati; phylum Pseudomonadota; class Gammaproteobacteria; order Enterobacterales; family Morganellaceae; genus Providencia; species Providencia sp. PROV129. The sequence continues at coordinate 31,081 of NZ_JAMPQD010000005.1, read as the reverse complement.
AATGATTGGCTACCTGATCATATGCTCATTGCCATTGCCGCGGAAATTAATTTATCGGAAACGGCATTTTTAGTCGGTCAGCATATCCGCTGGTTTACCCCAAAAATGGAAGTTGCCTTATGTGGCCATGCCACTTTAGCTACAGCTTATGTCCTTAACCATGTCTTACAGCAACACGCCCAGCCAATCGTCTTTAAATCACTTTCGGGAGAATTAGTGGTAACCTGCAGTGAACAAGGCCTCACTCTTGATTTTCCCATCCTTGATTCAGTTCTCAGTTCACCAATACAATTCCCTGAACTTGCTGATATTTTAGGTATTGAAATTACTGAGCTTTGGCTCGCCAAAGACCGCTATCTGTGTTTTCTTTCAAATAGACAGCAAATCGAAAACTGCCAACCAGACATGCAACGCCTTGCACAACTTCCTCTGCCAGGGTTAACAATTACAGCACAAAGTACTGAAGACGACTGTGACTTCGTATCACGCTATTTTGCCCCCGCCAAGGGAGTAAATGAAGACCCTGTCACTGGCACTTCACACTGTGCCATTGCCCCAATTTGGGCAGAACGATTACAAAAAACAGCATTGGTCGGAAAACAACTCTCGAAAAGAGGCGGTATAATCCACTGCGAGGTCAATAACGGCAGAGTTAAGCTAACAGGAAATGCAGCCTTATTCCTAACAGGTAAAATTCAAATTAATCAATAAACTACAAATTCTAGATTCAAGAGCTCATACTTCAACCAATATCCGCACTCTCAAAAATGACATTAAATGATGCTCGTCATGTGATGAGTATGACTCTTCCTTCTCTTTTGTGTTCCTTATCTCAGATTAGATAATAATTTTTTTAACATTTAATTAAAAATTTTAAATCAACGTTAAATTAGTTTACAATCATAATTATAATTAAAAATATAATTACAATTATAAGTATTACTTATTAACGCTTTGATTAACTGTTAAAAACTCATTCTATATAAGGAACTCTATAAATGGCTATTACTAGAAGAAAATTTCTTATTGGTGGCGCGGTTGTCACTGTAGCCGCTGGTGCTGGAATTTTAACGCCAATGCTAACGCGTGAAGGTCGCTTTGTACCTGGTAAGCCAAGACATGGCTTCGTTGCAGGGACGGAAGGTGCACTACCACAACAAGCTGACGTCGTTGTTATTGGTGCTGGAATTCTAGGGATTATGACTGCTATTGAATTAGTCGGTCGAGGCTTAGATGTTGTCATCGTTGAAAAAGGCAATATCGCGGGTGAGCAATCATCCCGTTTCTACGGCCAAGTTATCACCTATAAAATGCCAGAAGAAACCTTCTTACTTCACCATCTCGGTAAACATCGCTGGAGAGAGATGAATGCCAAAGTCGGTGCTGATACCAGCTACCGCACCCAAGGCCGTGTTGAAGTCCCTCTTGACGAAGAAGACTTAGTCAACGTGAGAGAGTGGATTGATACCACCAGCAAAAATGTCGGTTCTGACATCCCATTCAAAACTCGTATTATTGAAGGTGCAGAGTTAGATCAGCGCCTAAAAGGTGCACAATCTAAATGGAGCATTGCTGGATTTGAAGAAGATTCAGGCAGTTTAGATGCTGAAATTGCGACCTTCGTGATGGCAGAGCATGCCAAAAAACTGGGGATCAAAATTTACACCAACTGCGCAGCAAGAGGGTTAGAAACTCAAGGTGGCGCAATTTCAGATGTCGTTACGGAAAAAGGGGCGATCAAAACCTCTCGTGTCGTTGTGGCTGGCGGTGTTTGGTCACGCTTGTTTATGCAGAATTTAGGGGTAGACGTCCCAACTCTGCCTGCTTATCAATCCCAACAGTTAATTTCTGGTTCACCAACAGCGCCAGGTGGTAACGTCGCATTACCAGGTAATATCTTCTTCCGTGAACAAGCTGATGGCACTTATGCAACTTCTCCACGTGTTATCGTCGCACCAGTGGTGAAAGATTCCTTCGTTTACGGCTATAAATATATCCCATTATTATCAATGCCTGATTTCCCAGTGCACATTTCGTTAAATGAGCAACTGATTAACTCATTCACAGAGCCAACTAGCTGGAAATTGAATGAAGTTTCACCGTTTGAAAAACACAGAAATATGACAGCATTACCAGACCTGCCAGAACTGAATGCATCATTTGAGAAACTAAAAACCGAATTCCCTGCATTTAAAGACTCAAAACTGATTGATCAATGGAGCGGAGCAATGGCCATCGCACCAGATGAACACCCAATTATTTCCCAAGTTAATGAGTACCCAGGTCTGGTTATCAATACCGCAACAGGTTGGGGTATGACAGAAAGCCCAGTTTCGTCTGAATTAACTGCCGACTTATTGTTAGGCAAAGAACCTGCACTGAATGTAAAACCATTTAGCCTGTACAGATTCAGCTAGTTTATTCGCTTCATCGCGATCACAAAAACCCTCCAAGTTGGAGGGTTTTTTATTGCCTAATATTCCTCAATCCCTTAACATTCTCGACTTAAATCAAATGGAGTGATTATGAACAAGTTATTATTAGGAATGATGATTTCGTTAGTGAGTTTCGGCGTAGTGGCAGAGAAAAACTACACCCTAGAGCAAGTTGAAAATATGATTGCTTCTGGGAAAAAACCCCAAACTGCAACGCCTACCTTAGATGGCTCGATAGCAAAAGAGGATTTTGCAACCTGTAAATCTGGCTTAAAAGAGTGGTTAGATGGTGTTGAAAATTACCCGATTACCATCGAAAAAGATGTTGATGGTAAAGATTTTTCCGCCACTATTTGGACAGAATCCAAAGCCTTTTTGGTATCTTGCGTAAAAAGTGGTGATAATGCAAAAGCCATTCGAATGAGTGCTGAATATTTAGATAACTAACTGGCCTCATTTTATTCGTTTTCATTCACACCATATCGGTGTGGATAAATACATTTTTATCATCACGATAGCAAAATGTGCTCTATTTCAAAAACCTTCCAAACTGGATCGATTCACTTCTCATTTATTGCTGTAATTATTTGTGATGAGTATTACACTTAGCCTTAACATTATTAATACACTAAGTAACAACTGTAAGGCCCAACCATGAGTTCCATCGTTGATGATGTCATCGCACAAAAAATCGAACAATCCATTTCCCGCGTTTCTAAAGTTGTATTCCCGACCACAACTAACCACCATAGCACCTTATTTGGTGGTACAGCTTTAGCATGGATGGATGAAGTCTCTTTTATCACTGCAACCCGCTTTAGCCGAAAACGTTTAGTGACCGTTTCTACAGAAAAGATCAATTTTACACATCCCATTCCATCAGGCACGATTGTTGAATTAGTCGGAAAAGTCATCCGAGTCGGTAGAACCAGCTTAACGGTGAATGTATCCATCTTCTTGGAAGATATGTATTCTGAAGGCCGTGAAGAAGTTATCCATGGCCAGTTTAACTTTGTAGCCATTGATGACAATGGAAAACCAACACCCTTATTTGGTGAATAATATTTAAAATAACTGAAACAATCACCTTTTTGGTGTAAATAAAGTGTGAACCTATTTTTATTCACACTTTATTTATCTTTCTAACCTTTCATTATTTAAGTTTTCTATTTTTCATATCGTTATATCCAAAATCGTTAAATAAAGCCATTTTTCGTTTAAGTTATGATATTTTTTGGCATAATTCACCAAAAAGGATTTTCAACAAAAAATTAATTTTTACTTTATTCATAAAATGTCTATTAATATATAATTATCATAATTAGAAATACTTAGTTTAAAAAATAAAAAAACATTAATATTTTGTTACAACAATCATATAGCGTCATATTTTAACACCACAAAAATACTCCTATAAGATGTAATTTAGAATAGATATTGTAATTTACCCATTATGGACGTAGAGTATTTCAACACGCTAATTACCCTAAAAGGGTGTAACGCCTGAAAAGAATATTTATTATTTAAAACGCGATATCTGCACTATGGCATTACATATATGCTTGAAGTAGTTAGGCGAGTTCAATAATTAATGTGCAAAAATACATTTTATAGCCTATAAATAATAGTAATAAACATCGATGACATAAGAAATAAAACCATGCTTAGAATTCTTTCACTTATTTTTATCTTTATTTTATCCATTAATCTCAGTGTTGCTGCGGTTCCTAAAGAAACCATCAAACGTATTGAGCAAGAAGCCCAAAAAGGCGATATTAAAGCACAAGTGATGCTTGGGATTGGTTACTACCTGGGTAATGAGCTGAAACAAGACTACGGTAAAGCCAAAAAATGGCTGACGATGGCCTCAAATAAAGGCAATTCTGATGCTCAGCTATTTTTAGGCGATATGTACCTAAATGGTAATGGTGTAGAACAAAACCTTGAAACTGCGATGGAGTTATTTGAAAAATCAGCGAATAAAGGGAATGTTGAAGCACAAAACTATATGGGGCAATTTTATTATCAAGGTATTGGGGTAAAACAAAACTATATTACCGCATTTGAGTGGTTCCAAAAATCTGCTGAGAAAAAATTTCCTCCCGCACAATATCAGCTCGGAAAGATGCTTGAGAATGGTGAAGGTACCGAAATTAATGATAAATTAGCGGCTGATTACCTAGCGCAAGCCTGTAAAGCTGGCATTAAAGAAGCGTGCTCTAAAAAATAATCCAGCCCTTTTCCTCTAGATTAAAACTTTCCTATTTTGACGAACATCACCATCATCGGTCATGTTCGTTTTTATTTTTTCTTTGCTAAAAATCTGATTGCGACTACTGGCTCACACCCCATCACCAACCAATCAGTTACTATTCTAGTATGAATAATCAATATCAAAATGTATAAGAATGTTCTAAACTTATAATATAAAAGAAAAAAGGAGAATTTATGTACAATACAATTTTAGTTCCGATCGATGTAACCGAAGATGCTCTGACCAATATGTTAGTTCCACATGTCAATTCTCTGCAAAAATTGAATAATGCTAATATTCATTTTCTTGCGGTCACGGCCCCAATTTCTAATTATCTACGCTATGGTGGCACCATTTTACCAGGCGATTTCCCGAATGATGAAAAACAAGCTGAGATTATTCTTGCTGAGTTACAAGAGAAAATTAAGTTGTTTTCAATTCCTGCGGAAAAAGTGCATGCAAAGGCGAGTGTTGGTTCGGTTAAAGATGAAATTTTAGCCACTGCCGAAGATATTAATGCTGATATTATCTTACTGGGTTCACGTCGCCCGAGTATGACAACCTATTTATTAGGTTCAAATGCAGCATCCGTCGTACGTTACGCAAAAACAAGCGTACTGGTTGTCAGATAAGCTTTATTATCTACAATTTTTAGTAATTTCATCTTACTTTACCAATAATAAGCTTAAGCTCAATAAATGTTACAAAAACGTATAAATCCATACACTTTATAAGACTATTTCATCGCTAATTGCGGTAAATTATAGGCTCATAAACATTTTCGTGATTTTCACGCCCTGCTTTTATAGCGGGGTTTTTTTCGTCTTTTTATCGGCTTTTTTCAGCCTAAACCGTTTAAACGGTACGCCATCAAAATCAACCAAGCCGTCTTCAACAAATCCATAGCGCAATAATGCCGCTAGCTTAAGTCTTGTTAATGGCAAATGAATGGTTAGGGAATCAATATTCAGGGAACTAAAAGCCTTTTGGATCATTTGTACCGCAATCCGTTTGCCTTCCCCCCAAAATACTGGATGCAAAACAAGGGCTAAATCCGCATCACCGTTTTCATTTTGCAGCCCACCCCACCCCGCAAATTGTCCATCGATAACAAATGCCCAAACGCCATAACCATACAGGCTCCAATGCTGCTCTTTTCCCGCAACCCAATTTCGGCAAAATGCTTCATCAAATAGTGCATCCCCCAGAGGCATATGCTTCAATACTAATGGGTGTGTATTTAGCGCAATAATCTCAGCTGTTGGAATTTGGGGAAGTCGTAAAAACTGGATAGGCATATTTGTCACTCGATAAAATAAGATGGCTGAATTGTAAGCAGCTAAACATAAATTTCAACATGAAAAAAGCCCATTGAACATTACTATTAATGGGCCTTAACGAGGAAGATTAAACGTTTATTGTTCCAATGCTTTCGCCATCACCTTTTGGAAATCTTCCCATGAACAATAGCCATTTTTATCAACCGGGCAATCTTTTAGCTCTAAAGTCACATGTTTTGGGGGTGTCTCAAGAGATAAATAGGCATTGTCCCTAAGTTGATCTGCAGTTTGATAAACATATTCAACTTTCATAAAGTCTTTTTTCGTTTGTTTGTCTGTCCAACGCTGGAAAACCAATTTACCGCCAATTGGCGTATGCTCGTACTGCTGCGCTAACTGATACGGTTTAAAATCCATCGCTGACATCAATGAAGCAATGTTGGAATCGTGACCCACTAAGAAAATAAATTTAGCTGTTTCCCCTTTATCTACGGATACAAAGCCTTTATCAATATAATTGAGGATTGGATGAGCCACATTTTTCGCAATAATTTTTGGCGTAAATAAGGTCTCTTGGTACGCATTTTTCAGAGTATTCAGTTTTTTCCATTTCTCAGGGGTGTCCACTAGCCCCCATGCGACTTGATCTGCGGGAAAACCTTCATAATATTGTAGGTCGATAGCATCCACTGCAGAATTCGCAATTTTCAATGGGCCACTAACACCCGGCTCTTTATCTGCTTCGATAATAAAACTATTTTTTTGGCTATCGAGGTTACACAATTTATCCGTTTTGCATTTTTGAGAATCTTTAATATTCAATACGGTATCAAGTTCTTCATAACCTGCTTTTAGTGATAAACCTTTAAGATAATCATCCATTGCCGCAAGGGCTTTTTGTTTAAACTCAGGCGAGCCATTGGTAATAATCGGGTTAAAGACAGGGTCCATCTTACCAATTTCTGGCTGATGGTGGATATTCACTTTACAGCCAGGAAATGCCCCCGCTGCAAAAAACTGTGCTGTCGCTATCGTTCTTTGTAAGCTATTGGTATACAGATATATATCTTCGTTACTAGTTGGGCATAACTCATCCGCGAGTAACTTATTTTGGTCAATCCACTCTCTAAAATAATGCCCCATATATACTTCAAGCGCCCCACCTTGAGTAGTGAGATAACCGCTTTTTGCATCCCAATCCGGCCATTTTTTATCAGTCACTTCAGTGAGAATACCTGTATTAACTATTGGTGTTCGTAAATTGTGGCGGCTAAGGACTAAAACTTGGTCTAAAACCATATCTGCTTGATTGTCGGTACTTGCCATGGTTGGTGCAATCGGTGCAAATAAGGCCGCAGATAAACATAGCGTTAACACTTTGTATTTCATTAAGATACCCCTACCAATATGGAAAAGTGAAAAGACGTTAAACCGCCCCAATAATCTAAACTTATCTCATAATGACAAAGTTGACTTTTTTTTCTGAGATTAATATCTCAAAACTAGCCTTAACTAAAATTAAAATCAGACATTGACATTACAGGTCTGCAATTTAAGATTGCAGCATTATTTTAGGGAGACAAGATAATGATAGTCCAAGCTGCCACGCGTGCACATGATGATGAAATAATTCGAATTTGGGAGGCTTCTGTTAGAGCCACTCACGATTTTTTACCTGAAGAAAAAATTGACGAACTCAAAGTAGCAATTAAACAGCTATATTTGCCAAACTTAGCTGTATTTGTCGCCTTTAATGATACAGGTAAAATGGTGGGCTTTCTTGGTTACGCTGAAAATCGCCTTGAAATGCTATTTATCTCCCCAGAAAACCGCGGGCAAGGGACAGGGAAGAAGCTCCTACAATACGCCATTGAAAAATGGGGTATCACAGAGCTTGATGTGAATGAGCAAAATCCACAAGCTGTTGGATTTTATGAACATATGGGGTTTGTACAATATGACCGTTCAGAGTTAGATGGTGAAGGAAACCCTTTTCCACTCTTACATATGCGTTTAAAAATAGCGTAGTAACATGAACATTCTCGAATTAGAGACCCCGCGATTACGCCTTCGCAAGTGGCAAGAGGAAGATAGCGCCGCGTTTTATGCGCTCAATAGCAACCCAGACGTGATGCGCTACTTTCCTGCCATATTAGATGAGCAACAAAGCCAACAGTTTTTAGAAACCATCATCACAAAATTTAGCCAACAAGGTGGCTGGGGGTTATGGGCTGCCGAATTAAAAGAAACCAGTGCATTTATTGGCTTTCTTGGCTTAAATATTCCCGCCGCTAACCTGCCCTTTTCCCCCTGCGTTGAAATTGGTTGGCGCTTGCTTCCTGATTATTGGCATCAAGGTTTTGCTTCTGAAGGGGCGAAAGCCGTTATTCGGCTGGCGTTTACCCAGTTAAAACTTAAAGAGTTAGTTGCATTTACCGCGGTTCCCAACATTCCATCAGAATCGGTAATGAAACGCCTTGGCATGATAAAACAGCCTGATAACTTTTATCACCCTGCGCTCCCTGATGGTCATTGGCTACAAGAACATGTGTTGTATCGCATTAAAGCGAGCGATTACCGTAATTAAAATGCCACCAAAACAATCCCCACAAAAAAGCCATCACACTGTGATGGCTTCAGGTTGCTTAGCTTATACGTAAATTACTTTTTACTTTCCGCTTCTGCTTTAGCTTCTTTCGCTTCAACATCACGATACCAGCGTGGGTGGTGTTTCTTCGCCCAACGACGGCTCACTTTGCCTTCGATCATGCCTTTAATCGAGCCTTTAACCCAGAATGCCATATACATATGGATTAAGATTGCGTGGATTAAAATAATCGCAGCTGCTGCGTGAATAAGCAGGCTCCAACGGATCATCCACATCGGGAACATATCCGCAAAGTAAGGACGCCAAATGATAATCCCAGTCACTAAGAGTACGAAAATCATACTCATAATACTCCAGAACATCATTTTTTGGCCTGCGTTATATTTGCCAACATCCGCAACTTCGTGCTCGTTACCTTTGAGGACTTCTACAATATTCTTGATCCAAGGTAAGTCCTTTTTATCTGGAATATTGTGTTTCACAAAGCGCACAAACATAAACATCAGTACGACAAAAATCAACACACCAAAGAATGGGTGAAGAATACGCCCCATTTGTGGTGTACCGAAAGTTTCCGTCAGCCATTTCAGTGTTGGGAAAAACAGTGCAATACCTGACAACGCAACCAAGAAGAAGCTGATGACCACCGTCCAGTGGCAAGCACGGTCAATAAATTTTGTCCGTACAATCATTTTGCTTTTTTTACTCATGGTTATCGTCCTCCTCTTCATCACTCACTTCTTTGTTCGGGCCAATTCCCACATAGTGGAAAATTAATCCCGCAAAGGTTGCAATAAAGCCAATTGCAGAAAGTGGTTTCAGAACGCCTTTCCACAGATTAATTGGGGTATCAATTTGTGGATCTTCAGGCAGTCCGTGATAAAGCTGGGGTTTATCCGCATGATGCAACACATAAACAACGTGTGTTCCACCGACGCCTTCAGGGTCATAAATACCCGCTTGGGCGTAACCACGATTTTTCAGTTTCGTGACGCGCTCTGCGCCGTATTCCAGCATTTCGGCTTTTGTACCAAAACGAATAGCCCCTGTCGGACACGTTTTCACACAAGCAGGTTCTTGACCAACACTGACTCTATCAACGCACAAAGTACATTTGTACACACGATTATCTTTCGGATTCAATCGTGGAATGTTGAATGGACAACCCGCGATACAGTAGCCACAACCAATACAGTGCTCTGATTGGAAATCCACAATACCATTAGCGTACTGAATGATTGCACCTGCAGATGGGCACGATTTCAAACAGCCTGGGTCGGTACAGTGCATACAGCCATCTTTACGGATCAGCCACTCTAACTTGCCCATTTCCGTGGTTTCGCTAAAACGCATCACCGTCCACGATTTGGCACTTAAATCCGTAGGGTTATCGTAAACCCCTACGCAGTGGCCCACTTCGTCACGAATATCATTCCACTCAGAACATGCCACCTGACAAGCTTTACAGCCAATACAGGATGACACATCAATAAGCTTACACACTTCCAGCTTATCATCACGCGCCTGCGGCGGAGGCGTAATGCTATTGGTCGCGGAACGTTTAATAATGTCTTGAGATTGCATGGACATGTTCCCTCCCTTACGCCTTCTCAATGTTAACTAAGAATGCCTTATACTCAGGAGTCTGAGAGTTAGCATCGCCCACAGATGGCGTTAACGTATTGGTAATGAAACCTTTTTGTGTTGCGCCTTCAAAGCCCCAGTGAATTGGCAGACCAACCGTTTCAATCGGTTTGCCATCAACCATCAGGGTTTGCAATCGTGGTGTCACCACAGCGACCGCTTTGATAAAGCCGCGTTTACTGCTGACTTTGACTTTATCACCCAATGCAATGCCCTTCGCTTTCGCTAAGGTTTCACTGATTTCCACAAATTGCTCTGGTTGAGCAATCGCGTTTAAGCGAGCGTGTTTTGTCCACGTATGAAAGTGCTCAGTCAAACGATATGTGGTTCCTACATAAGGGAAATCTTTGTGATCACCAAGACGCTTCTTGTCTTCATCAAAAATTCGCGCAGCAGGGTTAGACACCACATTTGGATGCAATGGGTTTGTACCTAATGGCGTTTCAAACGGCTCATAGTGCTCAGGGAATGGCCCTTCAGCCATCTTATCGATAGCAAATAAACGCCCTAACCCTTCAGGTTGCATGATAAATGGACCTGTTCCTACTTCTGGCGCAGAAGCGTTAAAGTCAGGAATATCGTTACCTACCCATTTTTTACCGTTCCATTCGATAAGCACACGGTCTTTATTCCATGGTTTACCTTTGGTATCACAAGATGCTCGGTTATAAATCACACGGCGGTTCAAAGGCCATGCCCATGCCCAACCTAGTGTATTACCGATACCTGATGGGTCGCTGTTATCACGGTTCGCCATTTGGTTGCCTTTTTCTGTCCAGCAACCAGTGTAAATCCAACAAGACGAAGCGGTTGTACCGTCATCACGCAGCAATGCAAAAGAACTGAGTAACTCGCCTTTTTTCGCCTGAAGATTGCCATCCGCATCATAGAGGTCAGCCAGTGCAATACCGTTGTTCTCTTTCGCAACTTCTTCTGATTCAGGGTGGAATTGCTGTTTGTAATTCCATTTCATCTGCATCAGAGGTTCTTGGCCTTGGCCGCCCTCTTTTTCATACATTTCACGGATTTTATACAAAATACCCGTTAAGATTTGGCCATCATTACGCGCTTCACCTGGGCCATCCGCAGCCTGCCAGTGCCATTGTAACCAACGGCCTGAGTTAGCGATTGAACCATCTTCTTCCGCAAAACAGGTTGATGGTAAACGGAACACTTCAGTTTGAATTGAAGCGGTATCGACGTCATTCATCTCACCGTGGTTTTGCCAGAAATTTGCTGTTTCTGTGACCAGAGGATCAACAACCACTAAATATTTCAGCTTGCTCAGGCAACTAACCACTTTATTTTTGTCTGGGAAAGACGCAACTGGGTTAAAGCCTTGGCAGATGTAACCCGTCACTTCGTTACGGCTCATCATGTCAAAATACTTCATCACATCATAAGCTTGGTCCCATTTAGGTAACCAATCGAAGCCCCACTGGTTATCTGCTTGTGCAGAATCACCGTAGAACGATTTCATCAAACTGACGAAGAATTTAGGGTAATTACTCCAGTAGTTCACCTGATTCGGTAATGTCGCTTTTGGCGTGTTTGCCGTCAGGTAATTATCGACAGTAAGATGTTTTTCTGAAGGTAATGTCAGGTAACCTGGCAAACTAGTAGATAACAGGCCTAAGTCTGTCAAACCTTGAATATTTGAGTGACCACGCAATGCGTTCACACCACCACCAGCAACCCCCATATTACCAAGCAGTAATTGGATCATTGCCATGGTACGGATGTTTTGCGCGCCTACGGTATGTTGTGTCCAACCTAAGGCATACAGGAACGTACCTGCTTTATCAGAAGCGCTGGTCGTCGCGAGAATTTCGCAAACTTTTAAGAAATCGGCTTGTGAAGTACCACAAATTTTTTCAACCATCTCAGGCGTATAGCGTGAGACGTGCTTGCGAAGTAAATTCCAAACACAACGTGGGTCTTGTAATGTGTCATCGCGCAGTGCGTGACCATTTTCATCAAATTTGTAGTTCCAGCTGGTTTTGTCATAACTGCGTTTGTCAGCGTTATAGCCACTAAATAGACCATCTTCAAAGTCAAAATCATCTCTGACAATTAACGCCGCATTGGTGTAGTTCTGAACGTATTCAGCATTGATTTTATTATTTTCAATTAGATACAGTAAAACGCCCGATAAGAAAGTAATATCGGTGCCTGAACGAATTGGCACATAATGGTCTGCGACTGATGCGGTACGCGTAAAACGCGGATCGATAACAATCAGTGTTGCATCATTATTATTTTTTGCTTCAATTGCCCAGCGGAACCCAACAGGGTGAGCTTCCGCAGCGTTACCGCCCATTACGACGACAACATCCGCATTTTTAATATCAACCCAATGGTTGGTCATCGCACCGCGACCAAATGTTGGAGCAAGACTTGCTACCGTTGGTCCATGTCAGACACGCGCTTGGTTATCAACCGCCAGCATACCTAGCGATCGTGCGAATTTTTGGGTCAACATTCCCGTTTCGTTACTTGCAGCAGATGCACATAACATCCCTGTGGATAACCAACGGTTTACTGTTGTTCCTTGTTCATTTTTTTCAATGAAGTTTGCGTCGCGGTCATCTTTCATTAATCGCGCAATACGCGTGAAAGCATCATCCCAGCTAATACGTTCCCATTTATCAGAGCCTGGCGCTCTATATTCTGGGTAACGTAAACGATTTTCACTGTGAATGTAATCCAGCAGGCCAGCCCCTTTAGGACATAAAGCACCACGGTTTACAGGGTGGTCGGAGTCTCCTTCGACGTGGAAGATCGCGGATTTAGCATTCATGGCACCATCGCCCATGCTATACATTAATAATCCACAACCGACAGAACAGTAAGTACAAGTATTACGCGTCTCTTTAGAACGTAGTAATTTATATTCACGTACATTAGCTATTGCCATTCCAGGCATAAAACCTAACGCAGCTACAGTTGTACCTGCCATCCCGCCAGCACAGATTTTAAAAAACTTTCTGCGACTAACGTTCATTGCTACCTCTTTATATTTTTTGTATAAATCGGTGAGAGAATAGCAGCCTAATATGATTAGATATTGCCTAAAATCAATTAAAGTGAAAATAAAAGTTTAATTAATATTAACTGAGTAGTTAAACAACAATTAAAATTACCACCAATAGGGTATTTATTGTTAAATTGATTTGGATCAATTGTTACAATCGGAAACCTTTAAGTTAAATAAATTTTATTTGGCGTTTTTTGAAATCTACATTTCAACATAATAATTATAATTTACAAAAACACTCAGTTTTAAGGTAAATTATGCCACTTAACGTAAATAATGAAATTTCAATACTATCAAATAGTAAAATAAAAAACATAAATCCACTACAAAATAATACTTCGAGTTTCATCAGTCATCTCCATAATGTGGAGAGCAGCCAAAACCCCTTCGATTTATTAAGTACTAGTCAACAAAAAATAGCAATTAATCAGGAACGTGATGAATTGAAAAATAATATTCAGCATGACATAAAAAAAGCGGCTATTTACGGTATTAGTAAACATCAATTAGAATGTGCTGACTACATGAGAGCTGTTAATAAAGAAGTACAAACCATCATGATAGGCAGTTTAAATCAAAGTATTGGCCTAAATAAAGTGAATGTTTACCCATTATGTAGTGTATATGGCGAGCTGGACGAACAGTTAAATGCTTTTGTTAACGCGCTAGAAAACCGCTCAACGGTGGACGCTGATTGGGTTCTAAAATCATATCTTCCTTTCGTTAATCAATGGCAAGTTACGCTAGCGAATAACAAGCATAAAATCGATATATTTCAATATTTAGCTAAAAAGAGTAACACACAGGAACAACTCAAAGAATTAAAAAAACTCATCATAAAAAATACATCACCAAAAACTAATAGCAACGAACTGTACAATTTTATTAAAAATAAGATATTACCGTGTCAATCCCTATCAGAATTTCGAGCGAAATTACAAGATCTATATCAAACTAACAAGGAGGATATAAATTGGAATTCATCTGGCTTATTTAATTTAATTGAAAACCATTTTTTTAGAAATACAAGTAAAATCGGATTGAATTTCTTTCTCCAACACCACCATTCAATCATTCTCACTTGGAACCAAAATGATGAAAAAGGTTTTTTACTCAGTGACATCAATCAAAAAAATTTCAAACATGGTTTTAGACGGCTATATAATAATAAAGAGTGCATAGAACCCATCACTTTTTCAGAGATCAGGCATCTTGAGAGAAATAAAAGCCAGTTTTCAAATAACATCATTAGAATACTATTACATAGTGATAGCGCTATGATATCGAAGGGTTTTGATGATAAGTGGTTTGAATACAAAGACAGCGAAATGATTGAGCAGTAATCTAAAAGAAAAGAACGAGAAAAATTAGTACTCAGGCTGCATGTTATCAATAACTAAACAAAACATATATAGCCACATTATTAAAACTAGCATTCCTATATTTTTACATTATTATACACCGTATAATTAATTCTGGAGGTATCATAATGATCACTGGGCATGTCTTCATAGCAACCAGTTTAGATGGCTATATTGCACGTAAAAATGGTGATATTAAGTGGCTTTTACAACAGGACCTGCCTGATGAAAATCATGGCTACGAAAGCTTTATCAACAACATCGACGCTATCATCATGGGTCGAGGAACATTCGAAACAATTTGTGACTTCACACCTTGGCCCTATGAAAAACCTATTGTGGTGCTTTCATCCAAGCTCTCCGCACAATCCGTACCTGAGCATTTAATCGGTAAGGTACGGTTTTCAAACCAGACTCCAAAGCAAGTCATGCTAATGTTAGAGGCTGAAGGCTATAAGCGTGTTTATATCGATGGTGGGCAAGTTGTTCAATCCTTTTTAAAACAAGGGCTAATTCACGACATTATTATCACTAAAATTCCTATTTTATTAGGTGAAGGACGTTCTTTATTTGGCCCTCTATCCCATGATATTTGGCTAAAACATTTAAATACTCAAAGCTTCCCTTCAGGGTTTATTCAATCTCATTATGAGATAGTCAAATGACAGAACGTAAACCTGGACGCCCGAGATCACAACAACTCAACATATCACCTGAAAATATTATTGCGAAAGCAATAGTGATATTAGATGAAAAAGGGATTGAGAAATTATCTATGCGGTTAATAGCCAAGGAGATGGCCATCACACCAATGGCTATTTACCACTATTTTTCTGATAAAAATGCATTAATTAAAGCTATTGGTAACACGCTTTATCATGATGTTAATATTGCAGATATAAAAGGCATTTACCCCAAAATAGAAAACCTTTTACTTAGATATCGCGAAAAAATCATTCAATACCCGCAAATTACGTTAGCAATATTTAGCACACCTAAGTTATTTCCCGAGCAAGCCTCTCGCATAACCAAGGAGCTAATCCAGTTATTAACGGAGTTAGGATTATCAACACAACAAGCAACCCAATGGGGGCACATTTTAATCGACTATACTCACGGCGAAGCTTTAGCAACAGCAACCAATGATCAGCTTATTTATGGCAAAGCAAAAGAAAATTATACTGATACATTAAAAATGCTCTTAAATAATATATAAAACGTAATTTTAATGCCATTATTCTAAATACTGAACGAGGTTTCCCCGCAGAAAAATTTTATAAACGGAATGATTTTACTGAGCATAAAGGACTAATTATTATGTCGAAAATAGTCAAATAAATAACGCTTTACTACTGTAACCCTTTTACTCCCTACTACTTTTTATTTCTGCTACTATAACTGCCTTCTTTTCTATCATCTTATTGGCTAATAAAATCATTATGAGAGCAACATCTGAAGAAGCCCGAGTATTTATTGAAGTGGTAGAACAAAAAAGTTTTAGTAAAGCAGCTGATAAACTGAATTTAGCAAATTCAGCAGTAAGTCGAATCGTCAAAAAACTGGAAGAAAAATTGGGTGTCAACTTGCTTAACCGCACCACAAGGCAAATTGACCTAACCGCCGAGGGCGAACTTTATTTTCAGCGTATGAAAGTTATCTTGCAAGAAATGCAAGCAGCAGAAAATGAATTACACGAAACGCAAGCTTCCCCAAAAGGCCTATTACGAATTGATGCTGCAACACCGATTGTATTGCATATATTAATCCCCTTTGTTTCTGTTTTTCGTCAACAATATCCCGACATTCATTTGTCGTTAGTGTCATCAGAAACCTTTGTTAATTTAATCGAACGGAAAGTCGATGTTGCAATACGTGCAGGGCAACTCACCGACTCCAGCTTACGCGCCCGCCCATTATTTAATAGCTACCGCAAGATAATCGCATCTCCAAATTACCTTGAACAACACGGTGAACCCAAATACCCTCAAGCGCTTTTGAACCATACATGTTTAACCTTTACTGAACCCGCATCATTAAATATGTGGCCAGTTAAAAGTGTTGATGGGCAATTAATGGAAGTCACGGAAGGGATATCATCAAATAGTGGAGAAACGCTAAGGCAGCTTTGCTTAACGGGAAATGGAATTGCATGCTTGTCTGACTTTATGGTGAATAAAGATATTCAAAATGGCCAGTTTGTCGAAATATTAAAAGAAGACTTACAGCCTGTTCCTTTGCCATTCCATGCCGTTTATTACAGTGACCGCGTTGTCAGCCAGCGTATCCGCGTTTTTATTGACAGCTTAACTCAATATCTTGCAGAAATTCAGAAGCCATAAAAAATTATGGCTTCTCAGACTGCTGGCAAACCGATTAGGTTTGACTTCAGGTTGGATAGGTTTTGAAAATAAATTAGGAAAATCAATTTATTGATTTTCGGCTGATAACACAAAGCAGGAAAAACCACGCTTTTATCCTGCTTTGTCAACAACCTCAGAAGCCATAAAAAATTATGGCTTCTGTGCATATAAATAATTAGTCCCAGTTTGGAGCTAAACCTTCAGGGCTAACTAAACGATCATGACAATCTAATTTTGCAATAGCGGCTTTATCGTCACTATCTAACTGTAATTGGGTTGCTTGTAAATTGCTTAATAAATTCTCACGCTTTGTTGATGATGGAATAACTGAGTATCCTTCCCCAATCGCCCACGCTAAAATAACTTGAGCTGGCGTTGCACTGTGTTTCTGTGCAATTTGCGCAATAGTCTCATCGTTTAATGCTTTACCATAGGCTAATGTCATATAAGAGGTAATATGGATATTGTGCTGTTTTGCCCACTCGACGACTTTTTTGTTTTGCAGATAAGGTGATAGCTCGATTTGATTTGTCGCAATATTTTCTACACCGACCGCCGCAATCGCTTTTTCCATTAACGGAATGGTAAAATTAGAAATACCGATTTCACGTGTTAACCCTTGTTTTTTTGCTTCCAATAAAGCTTGCATGAATTCTTCAACAGAAACAGCATCATTTGGAGATGGCCAATGCACCAGTGTTAAATCTACATAATCTGTTTGTAAATCATTTAAACTTTTTTTCAAACTTGGAATGAGCTTATCTTTGCTTAGATTCTCAATCCAAATTTTTGTCGTAATATAAAGTTCATCACGTGAAATGCCACTTTCGGCCATCGCTTGCCCAACCGCTTTTTCATTTTCATAAATTTGCGCAGTATCGATGGCTCGATAACCGACATCTAATGCATTTTTAACTGAAGCAATTACCACATCATCTTTTAAACGGAATGTACCAACGCCGATCACAGGAATAGTCATTATGTTATCTCCCTTAAATTCATTCACATTAAACTTTACTGATAATTATTTTTCGCCATATTTATTAACTGCAAACTAGTCAATAGTTGTGGCGACAATTGAATACCACAGAGAATACGCTGTAATAACACTGACGAAAATAGCCATAATTTCAATAGACTTTTGCTAAAAAATCAATAATTCCTGCAGATAATAGCTTTAACTATAAAAGTGGCCTTCATTAAAATCTTTTACTTAAATTCATTTAACCCCATCATCAAATCAGACAATAAAACTAAAAAACATAAAAGTTTGTTTAATTAGTCTGCTTTTCATCTTTATTTTAGTTTGTTAGCCTAAATACAACTTAGTAATTAGCAAACAAGGCAAGACAAATGAAAATTCTTCTTCTCAATGGTGGACAAACATTCGCTCACTCCGCAGGACAACTTAATCGTACTTTACATAATGTCGCTAAAACCTGTTTAAGTGAGTTAGGGCATACTATCCAAGAAACACATATTGAATCAGGCTACGATATCGAAAACGAAGTTAAAAAATTTCTTTGGGCAGATACAATCATTTACCAAATGCCTGGCTGGTGGATGATGATGCCGTGGATGGTAAAAAAATATATGGATGACGTTTATACCCTCGGCCACGGTCACTTATATGCAAACGATGGACGAACTCGCCAAGATCCAAATAAGCAATACGGCACTGGTGGCCTGCTTCATGGTAGAAAATATATGCTTTCAGTGACTTGGAATGCTCCCGTCGATGCATTTGATGAATTTGATAACTTTTTTGATGGTCGTGGTGTGGATGGTGTTTATTTTGCATTTCATAAATCACAACAATTCCTTGGATTGAAAAAAATCCCAACCTTTATGGTTAACGACGTGATCAAAGAACCCAATATTGAAAAATATATCAATGATTACAAAACGCATCTCACTGCGATTTTTAAATAGTTAATTTAAAAAGGAATATATGCGTCATCCTTCAAGCTGCATGGGTGTCGACTGCATTCAGATAGCCGAATCACATACTTGTGTATGCTCATTGGTCTATCTTCACTTGTCACCTACATGCAACTCGAATGATTTAGCGTATACAACGTATTCCTTTTTTATTATTTGGAATAATATAAATTATATTTTATGCAATTTTACTTATTAATTTCACATCTAGCAGATCAATTTTATCTTCTATTCTCTTAATAATATCTTGTAAGTGTTGCGTAGCATTATGTTTATCTAGTGATTGTTGATCCTTCCATATCTCAAAGAAAATAAATGTATTGGGATTAGCATTATCTTGATGTAATTCATACTGAAGGCAACCTTCATCTCTATTGCTTGGCTCAACAAGCGATTTAGTTGCTAGTTTTACAAACTCAACTTCATTATCTTTTGCAATTATCGTTGCAACAATTCTTATTTCCGACATAAACTCATCCTGTTATAAAAGTAGAGAATTTTAACCCCTCTATTTATAACATAACTCAAAATTAGAATTCAGGCTTTATTATTCTATAATTCAGAAAATACATTTCTAATTTTAATAATATTGTTATATTGCAAAAACAGCGTAATTTTAAAATATAATACAATTAATTTTATAATTGCATTATATTTTGTTTATTTCATATTGATAGCCATAAGCTAAATTTCATCCAACAGTGATGCAATAAAGGCTAAGCGATGCTCATCACCTCCTTGAGTTACGCGATCACAGTTCATCCACTTTCCATTTTTAAGCCCTACCGCTGTCATACAGTGGAAAATAGCATCATGAACAGGATCACCTTCTTTGACTATAAAGTCAGTTGGCTCTTCAGATGTCGTCACAATGGTCGTTTTGTTGATATCTAACAGTGGTAAAAGCTTTTGTTGTTGTTCGTTATAGTACCAAGCAAAACCATTTAACATCACTTTATCAAAGAAACCTTTTAAAATAGCAGGCATTCCCATCCACCAAACAGGGAAAATAACAATCACCTCACAACTGGCTTTCAGTATCCTTTGATATTTTCCCACTAAAGGATCAATAAAGTTCCCTTTTGCATATAATGCAAGTTCAGCCTCTGTTAAAACAGGATTAAAGTTATCTGTATGTAAATCAATAATCTGAAACTTTTTATTTTTGGCCATTAACTCTTTTTCTATTGTTTCGAGTAAAAAATGACAGAAGCTGCCGTCCCATGGGTGCGCATAAATAATTGTTACCATAAAATTCCATCCTTATAATAAAGTCCGAATAATACAAAATAGAACTCTCTTTTTTCGACCTTTTTATTGTAACTTATTATAGATTAGTAATTATGATAAAACGCAAAAACTGTTGAAATACTGTACAGATAATACTAACCCAAATAGCATGATTAAATGAACATATAAAAGTGAGGTCGCAATGGAAAATCATATTCAATTGGATATTAAAGACAGTGAAACCCTATTATCTTACTTATCAACTGAAATAAGTTTACCGATTGGCACTAAAAACTTTAATGGTTTTAGCATACAACACACGCCTATTACAGCTTATGACGCAGAGATAGCAATTGAACATATTGAAAATGCCATTATTCCAGTAAAAAGACAGCTTCCTGATGGGGAAATATTACTCTCTAGCAATAATAAAATGCTAGGTTTACTGATAGAAAATAGGCATGTTAATGGTGAATTTATAACGACACCACAAATCGAAGATGCTTTTAATGAATTGGTCAATGTAATTAACGGTAGCCCTATTCATTCAACACAATTACCAACGAATAGTGAGTTCAGTGCTTTTTTATTAATTATAAGGGAAATTACCCATCATTGGGGTTTGAATGGTATAACATATAATTAATCACAGTAGAGGAAGAGGACAAAGCCCTATATCTCTAAATTAAATATACTTTAAGATTCTAAAAAATCTTTGATATTAATACCCTACACGTTATTTTCAAACAAACTAGCTGGGCTATTGCCCTTTAAAAAAGGACACATGTCCTTTTTTAAAGAAGAAAAATTGAGTATGATTCACCTATAATTTTAAGTATAAGTGGCTATTAAAATGAAAAGAGTAAACTCTACAGCAAAGTGTGAAGATTTTATTACCTATCATAATCTTAATGAAATTATTTCTGAAGAAACTCTCGAAAAAGCAAAACTTATCCACATAAAGGCTAAAGAGTACTTAATCTTTCAAGATAGCAAAATTAGTCACCTGTATTTTCTTGTTAAAGGCAAATTACAAGTAGAACGCTATGAAACTAATGGAAATAAGGTTGTTTTTTCATTTGAAAATGCATTTTCTATTCTTGGTGATTTAGAACTTTTCCAAGATGACGATGAACATGATAGGATCTACAACACAATTCAAGCTGTTACAGATGCAGATTTACTCGCAATTCCTTTATCTATAATTCGAAAAAAGGAAATTAATTCACCATTATTTTTGCAGTTTATCTGCCAGCACCTCAGTAAAAAGCTATATAACGCATCACAATTACATTCAAGTGCGTCCTATTCAGTAGAGTACAAATTAAGGCGCTACCTATCTTTTGTAGAAAAACAATATGGTGTTAATTTTAAATTAGAAAACAGAGAATCTTTAGCTGCTATGCTAGGGGTATCGGTAAGGCAATTAAACCGAACACTCTCTAAATTAATCACAGACAAGTTAATTGAACTAAAAGGCAAGCAAATAAAAATTTTAAATACTGAGCTACTCTTAAGTTCGTATCAAAAGTAAAAAAGGCCACCAGAGGCAGCCTTAGTCTAATACGGTAACCATTACTTTTTAGTGGCTAAAATAACCGCTGAAGCTTTAATAATTGCCGTAACTTTACTGCCGACTGCTAGCGCCATTTCAACAGTGCTATTATTCGTTACCACAGCTGACAATAGTGTTCCCGCCTCCGTTTTTAAGTTAACGACAGAGTTTACACTACCCTTTTCAATAGATTCTACTTTTCCACAAAATTGGTTACGTGCTGAAAACTGGTACTCTTGTGCATCGGAAACAAGGACAACCCACGGTGCTTTAATGACAGCAACGGCTTGTTTACCTTTTTCTAACCCTAACTGTTTAGTACTGTTTTTAGTGATGATTGCGGCAATACTTTCTCCGTTGCCCAAATCTAAAATAACTTCATCATTTATTGCCCCAACAACAACAGACTCAACAACACCGATAAGTTGATTTCTTGCAGAAATAATCATATTACGCCCTTCTTGATTATTAATGACTCATTATTTGAATAGTAAGGCTTTAACACTAAATTTTCCCAACTGTGGTAACCAAAGCCTATAACTAAAATATCGTAAATCATGACAACATTTCTATGATATTAATACATAATTATAAAAATCAACTGAGCAATTACTCCGAATTTGCGTTATCCATATTAAAGTAGTTCTTGTATTCGCGCTTAATCACTTCTTTTTAATAGTGGATGTTCTTTTTTGTAATCATGTTCATGATTATGGCCTCGGGACTTCAACACAACATATTCTTTTTTACAGTCCGTTAAAAACTGCAAGGAATTTGTCTTGCCCGTTTGGCTATCAATTAAAAAAAGGCTAATCGTATTATTTTTCGGAGAAACTATTTCAATAATACGCCCATCATCATGATAATAATCACCTTTATTAATCGTCACATTAAAATCTTTGATACTCTCGACTCTGCGATGCTCTTTACTTTTATTTAAAGGAAAGCCTGCATATTCACCGATGACAAAATCACGGATGTTAATCACATCATTAAAGAAAAATACTTTGGCGATGGGTGCAGCGGTTGGGAATGTAAAGCTACCATTCCTATCGTGTGATATCTGGTTGATCGATTGGTCAATATCACAGGTATAAACCAACGTTGAATTAGGCGCTTGACATCCAGCTAAAGCCATAATCGCAGTAAATAAAAATCCTATTTTTTTCATTGCATTCCTTGAATTAATAAAGTGCACAAAACTTAGCTTAGTATAAGCAACGTTAAGTTAAAGCTGAAATTTTAAGCGTAAGAAAATGTTTATATTTGATTAGCTCTATTCCTTATTATCAGCTTTATTAGCCCCCCTCTAAGAATGATATTCTTCGCCCCCCAATTGGCACCTTAATATTTGTAAAAAGTGGAGCTTTTATCAAACCACAATTTACTTATATTAATGCTATTATTTTTTATAAGGTACTCTATTTATGCACATAGAAAATGAATTTGGCCAACCTATTGGTCGGCTAATTCCAAATTGGTCTGCGCGCCAATTACCTCAGCGAATTCAACTACAAGGCAGACACTGCCGGATTGCTCCCCTCAATACTTCACACGCTGAAAGCTTATATCAGTCATTTTCCCAATCACCAGATAAGCGTAGTTGGACTTGGTTATCTGATGAAGCGCCTCAAAATTTTGAGCAATATAAAGATTGGGTTCATCACGCTTCACAAAAAAGTGATCCCTTATTTTTTACTATTTTTAATAAGCGCAATGATGCAGCAATTGGTGTATTTTCATTAATGAGAATAGATGCAAATAATGGGGTTGTTGAAGTCGGTCATGTTCACTTTTCCACCTTACTCAGTGGGACAATCATGTCAACCGAAGCACACTGGTTATTGATGCAATATGTATTTAATACACTAGGTTACAGACGTTACGAATGGAAATGCAATAGCTTGAATAACCCTTCCCATCAAGCTGCATTACGTTTAGGTTTTCAATATGAGGGACGATTTCGTAATGCACTAGTGACCAAAGGCCGAAATCGAGATACCGATTGGTTTTCGATTATTGACAGTGAATGGCCACAGGTAAATGAAGCACTACAAGCTTGGTTAGCTGATTCTAACCATCGCAATGGTAAGCAAATAAAATCCCTTTCAACTATTCGAAAAAGTTTCTTGTTAGTCGAAGATTAACGTTGATAGCCCCAAATTGGGGCTATCAAAATAATGGAAATTAAGAAAAATCAGGCCCAATCACATCAATACGATCTGTACAAATTGCATCAACCCCCCACTGTAAAAGCTGAGAGGCTCGAGCTGGGTCATTCACAGTGTAAGCTAATATGCGTAACCCTGCTTGTTTAAGCATTTTGACACGTGCTTCATCTAAGAGTTTATGGTTTAAATGAATAGAAATACATGCCAATTGTGTTGTTAATTGTTGCCAATCATCACGCCACTTATCGAGTAACAGCCCCCTTGGTAGTTCAGGAACCGTTTTTTGGGCAGCCTCTAAAGCCTCAACAGAAAAGGACGATAATAACGGTGCCGTTTGCCCAACCCAGAGTTCTCGGGCTGCCAATGAAACCAAAGTGCCTGTCTCAATTTCTAGACCTGTTGTTGGCTTAATTTCGATATTCGCCATCATGCCGTATTTCTGGCAACGATCTGCAACTTGTTCAAGGGAAGGTAAGTGCTCACCTGCAAACTCTGAACTATACCAACTTCCTGCATCAATAGTGAGCAATTCTTCCCAACTCAGTAACCCAGCAACACCAGCACCATCACTCGTTCTTTCTAGCGTATCGTCGTGCAACAGAAAGATTTGCCCGTCAATGGAGAGTTTTGCATCAAACTCAATCATTGTATGCCCAAAGCTCGCACCAACATCAATTGCGGCTAACGTATTTTCAGGTGCAAGTTTACCGCCACCTCGGTGTGCGACAACATGCGGGTAAGGCCAATTACTCATAAACGGTATCCCTGTTGGCTATCGAAAAAATGTAGGTGCGTATCTGGAAAATGAAGATACAGAGCCGTCCCTACCTGTGGACGAAATTCATGACTAAGGCGTACAACCACTTTTTGTGAGGCTATACGCCCATGCACTAAATTATCTGCGCCGAGTATTTCAAGATTTTCGACCACCAGCGGTATTCCTTCAACTGTTTTCGAAACCCATTCTATATGCTCAGGTCGTATCCCTAACGTTATCGCACTCCCTGCCCACTGTAAATATTGGCGATTCAGTGGTATCAAATGCCCTGAACTAAATATAAAAAATGTACCATCCTCGCTAATTTTACCCTCAAATAAGTTCATCGCTGGTGAGCCAATAAAACTGGCAACAAAACGACTCGCAGGTTTCTCATAGACCTCAACAGGGGTACCTATCTGCTCTACAATCCCTCTATTCATCAC
The DNA here is from genome assembly GCF_028482245.1 of Providencia sp. PROV129. Classification (NCBI taxonomy): domain Bacteria; kingdom Pseudomonadati; phylum Pseudomonadota; class Gammaproteobacteria; order Enterobacterales; family Morganellaceae; genus Providencia; species Providencia sp. PROV129. Next base: position 6,002 of record NZ_JAMPQD010000005.1, on the reverse strand, counting down.
CATCACTCTCTGAGCCAATGTCATTGCCTCTACTTGGTCATGAGTCACATACAAACTGGTTGTTTTAAGCCTTTGATGAAGATGTTGTAGTTCCAGTCGCATTTGTACGCGTAATTTAGCATCTAAGTTGGACAATGGCTCATCAAACAAAAACACAGCGGGATCACGTACTATTGCCCGTCCCATCGCAACACGCTGGCGCTGCCCTCCTGACAATTCACGCGGACGGCGTTGCAACAAACCCTCTAGCTCTAATATACGGGCAGCTTCTTCAACTTTTTTGCGGATTTGATCTTTACCTAACCCTCTGATTTTTAACCCCCACGCCATGTTTTCTTCAACACTCATATGTGGGTATAACGCATAATTTTGAAAAACCATTGCAATGCCGCGCTCTTTAGGTTCTAAATTTGTCACTCGTTGCTGGTCAATCCAAATATCACCACTGGTCACTCGCTCAAGGCCTGCAACCATACGTAATAACGTTGATTTTCCACAACCTGACGGGCCAACCATCACAATAAACTCACCATCCGCAACATCAACAGTTAATGGCTTAATAACTTGGTTTTTACCATCCCAACTTTTACTAACTGCTTGTAATTTTAACTCTGCCATGGCTTATTTCTCGCTATCGACCAAGCCACGCACAAATGCTCTTTGCATGACTAAAACAATAATTACAGGGGGGATTAATGTCAGCAGCATCGCTGCCATGACTAGATTCCATTGTGTTGTTCCTTCTCCTGAAGCAATCATTCCCTTTATCCCTGCAACCGCCGTCCCTAAATCTAGGTCAGTAATAATCAATAGTGGCCACAGATATTGATTCCAACCATAAATAAAGGTAATCACAAATAAAGCCGCGAGATTAGTTTTTGAAAGCGGCAATACAATATCGAAGAAAAAGCGCATCGGGGTTGCACCATCAATGCGAGCAGCTTCCATAAGTTCATCAGGCAACGTCATAAAAAACTGGCGAAATAAAAAAGTCGCTGTCGCAGAGGCCATGAGGGGCAATGTTAGACCTGAATAGCTATCAAACATATTCAAATTAGAAATCACTTCGATCGTCGGAAAAATGCGCACCTCAACAGGAAGCATTAATGTAATAAAAATCATCCAAAAAAAGAGGTGACGAAATGGAAAACGAAACCAAACAATGGCAAAAGCAGATAACAGTGAAACCGTAATTTTCCCAATCGTGATAACCAAAGCCATCAATGTACTATTCGCTAACATCACCCAAAAAGGAGCACTGTTGGCTGCTACGCCATTGTTCCAAATGTAGCTCAAGTTTTCCCATAAATGGCTACCAGGGATCAGCGTAATCGGCGTTTCAAATACCGCTTGGTTATCTAAGGTTGCGGCGACAAAAGCCACATAGAGTGGAAATAAAATAACTATCGTACCTAAGATAAGTATGACATGGCTAAAGATCGTTAACCCTCGGCGCTGTTCAATCATTGATAACGCACCTTACGTTCAATAAAACGGAATTGAATAATGGTTAAAATCACCACTAATAACATTAAAATGACAGATTGCGCTGCGGAAGAGGATAAATCTAACCCAGAAAAACCCTCTCGATATATCTTATAAATCAATGTTGTTGTTGCTTGAATTGGCCCGCCCCCTGTTGCCGCATCAATAATCGGGAATGTGTCAAAAAAGGCATATACCAAATTCACGACTAATAAGAAGAAACTGACTGGTGTAATCAACGGTAATGAAATGCGGAAAAAACGGCGGATAGGCCCAGCGCCATCAATAGCGGCAGCTTCCATCAAAGAACGTGGAATGGATTGTAAAGCGGCAAAGAAAAACAAAAAATTATAACTAATTTGCTTCCAAACAGAAGCGAGAACAACCAAAAACATCGCTTGCCCACTGTGCTGAGCATGGTTCCAATCATACCCTATAGATTCTAATGCATGGGTAATTAACCCTCTGCCTGGGCTGAATAAAAACATCCATAAAACCGCGGCAATAGCAGGAGCTACCGCATAGGGTAATAACATCAATGTTTGGTAAAAACGGCTACCTCGAATAACATAATCCACCAAGGCGGCAAAAAACAATGAGACAAATAACCCACATCCTGCCACTAATCCACTAAACACCATGGTGGTATAAAATGAATCAAGATAATAGCTATCTTGGAATAATTGAATAAAGTTATCTAACCCAACAAATTCACTTGAGAACCCAAATGGATCAATATTTTGCAATGAGTACCATAAGGCTTGAACAGCTGGCCAAATAAAAAAAATAATGGTAATCAATAACTGAGGTAGAACAAGGGCATAGGGTAGCCAACTTGATCGAAAAACAGGTCGTGAAGAAGACATAAAAACACTCGGTTAAGTTGCATAATTGCCCCTTCCTTGAAGAAAGAGGCAATAGTGTCTGTCAGTTACTGCTGGGTTGATTTTTCAAAGCGGCGTAATAATTGATTACCTCGGTCAACTGCGGTATCTAAAGCCTGTTGGGGCGTTTTTTTCCCTGACCAAACCGATTCTAATTCTTCATCTACAATGGTACGAATTTGAGGCATATTCCCTAAACGTAAGCCTTTGGTGTAGGCTAAAGGAGGTTTGTTTAGCATCTGGCGAGTCGCAATATCTGCACCTGGGTTTTTATCATAATAACCCGATTCACGGCTTAAATTATAAGCTGCCGTTGTTATCGGCAAATAACCCGTTTTTTGGTGCCACTGTGCTGCATTTTCAGGTTTAGCTAAGAACTGCATAAACTCGGCAACCCCTTTATATGTTGCAGGGTCTTTTCCTGCCATCACCCATAAACTGGCTCCACCGATAATGGCATTTTGCGGTGCTCCCTCCACTTCGGCGTCATAAGGCATCATGCCAACACCAAAATCAAATTTGGCATGCTTGCGAATATTCGCGAGTGAGCCTGAAGAAGCGGTAATGATGGCACAATCGCCGTTGTAGAATTTTTCGGTGGATTCATCTTTACGGCCTAAGTAGCTGAAATCGCCTTTTTTATTCATTTCTTGCAACAAAGCGATATGCTTAACTTGTGTTGGCTGATTAAATTCTAAAACAGCATCTACCCCATCAAACCCATTATTTTTTGACGCAATAGGTTTACCATGCCAAGCACTAAAGTTTTCAATTTGGATCCAACCTTGCCAGCCACTGGCATAACCACATTTCATACCAGACTCACGTAGCTTTGCCGTATAAGCCGCCATGTCTTGCCATGTTTTCGGCGGCTCATCTGGATTTAAGCCTGCTTTTTTGAAGGCTTCTTTGTTGTAATACAAAACAGGCGTTGAGCTATTAAACGGTTGCGATAACAAATGCCCTGTTTTTGCATCACTGTAATAACCCGAAACGGTTGGAACAAATTGCGATTCATCAAATGCAATACCTGCATCTTGGAAAACTTCATAAACTGGCTTAATCGCCTTAGATGCCATCATCGTTGCCGTGCCAACTTCATAAACCTGTAAAATGGCAGGGGCATTACCAGAACGAAAAGCCGCAATACCTGCAGCAAGGCTTTGTTCATAGTTGCCTTTATATACAGGCATAATTTTATAATCTGGGTGTGTCTTATTAAATTCGGTGGCTAACGCATTAACCTCTTCACCCAGCTCCCCTTCCATGGAATGCCAAAAGGAAATTTCAGTGGCGGCGATGGCTTGGCTGGCAAATAATAAACTGAATACTGTCGCTAGCGTTGAATGTTGTAACGGTGTCATTCTATTTATCTCGCTTTCTATTGAATTGCGCTTAGATTTGCATCAAATGTACGAAATCACGCAGTTTATGTTCGAGATAGAATGTACCAGTAGGAAATGACAGAAATATAACTCACGGATGACAGAACAATGATAAAAATGTCTCTAACGTATGAGATATAAATGACAATCTATTGAAAAATAAAAGACAGTCATCACCTGCCCCTGACATGAAATACTGTCACTTATGTAAGCCACTATTTTTATTAATTAATAAAATTTCACTTCTGTTTTACTGATTTTTGCCAATTTCACCGTTTTACCATTCGAGTCCAAGGTGAGAGTAAAATTACACTGGTAAGCAATATTGCGCTTATCATAATCACATTTTGAATCAACCAATAGAATTGTTTGCCCTAATGCCCGAATATCCATAGTAAGATCAAATGGTTTCGTGAAATCTTTACCATAAGTTATTAACGTCTCTGAAATAACGCTATTACCTTTATAATATTTAATTTCTGTTGGTAGCTTATGCTCGTTATAGCTGTTCTCACCAAATTTTTCTTTCGTGTCCGCAAGCACTGAACCTGTGATAAATCCATCTTTATTATATTGATAGATTAATTCTCCATTTGTATCTTTCCTTGAAATTATATTACAGTCTTTACCTATCACAATTTCGACTGGCCCATTCGCATCCATTCCAATCAACTTATTCTTAACCCTTTTAATTAAAAGGTAATTATGAACACTGCTTAGATATTCATCTTTTTTCTGATCTAGCCAAAAACTCTCGACACAACCATCAGGCCCTATTTTTAGTACGGACTTGTAATTAATCGTTTTATCTTCATTGTAAACCGTGCCGACAAGCTCCTTAACATTGCCCCTTACAGGATTAAAATCATACAACTGAGCCATATTGAACACTACAGGGTTATATTGCTGTTCTTGAAAAGCCAAGGTTCCAAAAGAGGTAAAACAAACAATTACCTGCACCATTGGTAATACACATTTACAATTCATTTTTATTTTTTATACCCTTAAGGCTGGTATTCTGTGATGACTTAATAATGTCAGGTTTTGAGGTCGATTAAACCAACGTATCACACATTCCTACTTTATTGCTTACACGTTAAATTGGCAGAGAAGAACCTCACGAAAATTAACAAAGACGTCAACGCTTCCTCTATAGGTAGGATTTTTCAAGTTGCTCACCCATGAGTTAACTAAGTATCAATTCGCTTTTTCTATCACCTGAAATTAATGTCAAAATAACTAAACCGCAAAGTATCCACTCCCTACTTATTTTTACTTTTGTTCCAAAGTACAAAATGAATAATCCCTAAACCACCGTGACCGTAAATATAAATCTCAATTAAAATTGTGAGTGATTTATGAATACTTCTAGCCTCTAAAGCAAGTGACGACTGCTGTAACCATAATATAAACCATACAATGCCTGACAAAATAACAATTGATAAAGCACCTAACCCTAACCCTTGAACTGTTGCTGCAAGTCCTTTAGGAGAGCTGTCTGGTAGTTTTTTGGCTAAAAGTAAGCTTATATCTTCTTTGATTTGCTTAAAGTCCCCCCAGAGATAGGGATAAAAATATCTAAGCCCACGCTGGTTAAAACATGATACGACTAAAAAGAACGTCAGGAAAAAAAGTACAAATCCTGAAACAATATGAATCCAAGTGAATAAATAAGCTTCATCAAAAAAAGGAATAACTACTGACTTTGTTCCAGTCATCCAATTACTAACTATGATTTGTGATATCACTAAGAGTAGAATTAATACATGTAGAATTCTTATTCTTTTAGTCTGATAAAGACCAAAAAAATCCCAAATCGATTTGAATATGCTCATAATGTTTCACCTTTTTTATAATCTTTCGCTCGGACATAGTTCAATAGCTTATAATACGCTTATTTTATGGCTTTAAGTCCTAGCCGTAGAATATTTTATATGAAATATAGCTCACATCTACCACTCAATTACGACAATCCTTTTAAGATGACTCCATTCATAGTTATGGAATATGTTTGTTTTCAGTATGGAATTAATGCGCAGAGGACAAAAAACCAGCCTTTTTATTGGCTGCCTATTTACTATTGTTGGTGGGCTAAACGTATTTAAAGTTACCATGAATCACATTATCACCGTTCTCTAATACGTCCATGTAAGACGTCTTTTTCAAATGCGTCCATCATGTCATCACGATAACCAACAGACCAGCGATCCTTTCTTCCCTCATCCCATTCAAGGGCGATATTTTTAAA
>NZ_JAMPQD010000004.1:0-5368 GCF_028482245.1 Providencia sp. PROV129 | reverse complement strand
CTACCATCCGCCAGCGTGTATGCATTTTATTTTGACTTGGCACACTTAATTGCCATGTCTGTTAGCTTCATAAATCACCAATATTGTATAGGAAAGTTGTAGAGGGAATTTCTAGACAAAAAACGATACAACAAATTGTAGAGATTTAGAAAGACGTTAGTAGACTTTGGTAGAGTGAGATTTCGCTGGAATGCTTGATTTACTTGGGATTGGGGAGGAGAGAACCATTCATAGCAATCAATATATTGATAATAAATAATTATTTAAATTATATCTTTATAGATACCCCAAAATGTACCCCCTAATATTTTTGTCATGCCTGTTTTAAGGTGATTTTTAATCTCAATGTTAGCTCTACACTTTCCAGTAACATCATTGCATAAATATCATCAATGGCAACTTCATTGCAGATAATGAAACACCAACCAGAAATAACCCTACCTATGTTTTTCACGACTCCGTTTCAAACGGAACCGTCAACGAAAGCTATTTAATACTTGATGATATTTAGTTTTAATTCTAACTTAACTGGAATTCTAGAAAAGCAGTCTTCACGCTCTAAGCATAAGTAAGGTTGGAATCATGACGGTAATGTTTGGATTTATCGAGTGCTTTAACTCTGATGATGAAAAAGTTTTTAACTTTAATAAAAAAGTACTGGACCAGCTTCCTACATTTGGGGCCTGTATATGCAAAGATATGTTTGCAATGCTCCCAATACATAACAAAGCATTATGCTACCCAACATCTACCATAATTCATTTTGTCCTAGAGGATAGAAACGAGTATTTTTTTATGCCTCAACGCAAAAATGAATTTGAATCGCTTCTGACTAAATTATGCTGGACTTCAGCGATGCTAATAGAAACATACTCAGGCAATCGATATGAGTGGAGAGCAGATGCCAGCTATCACAATAAGTTACTACCAATAAAAAATTGGTCTTTTACTGTATTCGAGTCACACCATAACCTTAAAGAAATTGAATATGGCGATGAAGGGCCTATTGATTCATGATAAGTAGTCTACTGATACTAAGTTTTACTAAATAGTAACTATCTGCGCCCCTGTTAGCTGATAACCATTAAACCATTCATAACGACCTGTAGCCGTGACTTTGTTCCCTTTCTGGCAGGTCATAAGCTCCAGCGCGTTAATATCAAATGCCACTATCTTTAATGGGTACGGACTACGCTTGTCACTCTCAGCCTGAATAGTCATTGTGGCCATAACTTTACCTGTGGCTGTTTTAACTCGCTCAGGGGCTTTTATTACTGTTCCTGACGTGGTGATCCTGATTGATTTTGCTTTTATCATTTCTGGTTTATTCATCTTCATATCACCAACGCATACCCATGCATTAGAATTTCATACTATTCATGATTAATCCCATTGGAAGATAATTCTAAATTATCACCAAGATCTAACTAGTTAATTCTCCCTTTTGATTCATTTATGCATTGAATAACATGTAATAATATAACATAATGAAAAAAGTTTGTTCTGGACTTTATTCCCTCCCCGATTCTTCTCGGGGTTTTTTATGTCCCCATATCCCTATCTTGATTATTTATATTTTGAACAAAATACAACAAAATTTAACCATTTGAGTTTTAGTATAAATAATTTATTTTAGTCGCATTACTAGAAATGCCTCAATGGTATCATTTCGCTGTTGTTTTCTATCTAACCTAATTAGCCAGTATTAAAAAACCTCCAATAAGCCATTAATTGGTTTATAATAATTTAGATAATTTTTATTTTTTCATCATTTTAAACCATCACTATGACATTTAAACAAACATTTAAAGACTATAAAAAACGTACACTTTACTGCTTTATAAATATAGAAATACCCTATATTGCTTGGGAGGTTGCTATCGGTAGAATTTGTACAACTATTTATGGAGGTATTGAAGGAAGCTCAATAACCCCAATGCAAACGTACTCAGCTCTATCTGTATGGCAATATAACAAATTACATTCACTTATTGTTCGTAGCGATAAACGCCCATACGAAAACGAGTTAAAGATGGAGAAATTCAGACATGATAACTTTCGTAATAAAGTATCGAGATTAAAAGGGTTATACTTCTTTGAATCTAAAGAAAATGCAATCAAAATTAGAAATCACTTAAGGTGGAACTGGCTACGAGATGAAGATCTTGCTGAGGTTGATTTTTATTACAAAGAGGATGAACACATATCTTTTTATGATTCATTATGGATAGACAGTGAAATGTCCGAAGAAAGCATGAATGGTTATTTTTCAGGAAAAACCAGATTCGAGAGCCCTGCTACTGAAATATTAGCCTATGGGAAAGGAGTTATCAAAAATGATGAACTAGTATGCAAGGCCAGAAATAAAATTTTAAATTTATATCCTAAATCAATAGATATTATAGATTCCGCAAAGTTGATTTTTGATACTTATTTTAAAGGGTCTATTTGGGCTCAGGAAACGGATTTTTCCGCATATAACCCTGCATATTCAATGTTCTGGTTTCATCAAGATGAAAACGGTAAAGCCAAGATAAGTTCTATAATGAATACTCATCCATTCGAAAAATACGGCTTTTTACACAGGAGTGATGACGTTTTATTTCCTGACTTTCAACAATATTTTCTAAATTTTACTGAGCCTCAATTTGAGGAATTTAAAAAAATATCAAATGAGATTTTACTCATTACACTAAACTAGAATAAATAATATTTATTCTTCGAAAAAATTCTATTACTTGATAACAAAATGATATTCCTTAATTATTATAAATAATCCTAGAGTACAGTCATGCTCTCCTGTTCTTTCCTGCTATCAGGCTTCTTGTGAAAAGAGTTGTTTTAGTTCTTCGCTTTCGGGAAATGTATAACCATTTCGTTTATGGAATCGTTTTTCTAACTCATCTGACGTTTCCTCGGGCTTGTCGCCGCTTATCTCATCCATGATAGCCCTAATCACCAAGGTATCGAAACTTTCATCCGTGGTGTTGTGCTTCTTCATCATGGCCTTAATCTGCTTAATTCCGTTTTTAGTGCTCATCGTCTTTCACCCATTTAGTTCGACGTGGATCACCATCGTCATACATTTCAGTAAATGATTTTTCTTCTGAATTACCAACAGGCACATACATGCGGCCTACGATTAAATGGTCACCTTCCGCAGAAGAATCGACAATACGAACTTCAAAGCCTGTTATCCTCTCCTCTGGCTGAAATTCTTCTAACTGTTCTCTAATTTGCTTGAGTGTTTTTCTAAGCGTCATTAGCTTCTATCCCGTACAAAACCTTGTCATGATGCTGCTGTGATAAAGATTCCCAATCATCAACACTTAATGATGGTATTGGCTCCATAATATTTCGGATTTTGGGTGCTGCCGTTTCAATCTGCCGCTTGAGCTTTCTAATCGAATTACGCATGGTCATTTTTAATCTCTTCCATAGCTTCTTTCAGTGCCTCAACCTCACGCTGCAAGCTCTCAACCTCGATAATCTTAGAAGCGTCAGCAATACCTTTTAGGATTACAGTTCCCACATCTGGCGGTACTGATCCCTGACTGATAGCAGATACAACGCTCAAAGCTGCGCTTGATAGGTCTGTGGTGTCACAAAGAAATTCGACAGGTTGGATAGTGGATTTCGAAACAGGGTCGCAACGGTCAGCCCATATTTTTAAGCAAGTAGCATCACCGCTTTCAATGCTGGCAAGAATTGATTTAATCGCTTGCGGGGTCATTTCCATTAGATTACGCCTTATCTCAGCGCCTTTACTTGGTCTGCCCGATGGATTACCTGATTGTCCTCCTGACAGACTGGTGCTAGCTAGAGGTGGTCATTAGGTTTGTATGATGTTATCCTCACCTTGCATGTTATTTTATCAATCAAGGGCTACCCTAAATATAGTGGTAGTATAACCTTCTTTCACCGTGTTATTTTATCCGCCCCAAATAGTCAACGAACAAGAAATTATATATGGAAATTATTTTAATGCGCCATGGAAAGCCTACTTTTACAGGCTCTTCCAAAATATCGAGCATCGAGATGGCCGAATGGATTTCACAATATGACCTCTCAGATACTGGCAATAATATACCCCCGCAGTCCAGCAAAGTGTTAGCTTCCAGCGCGCTATACATTATAAGTAGCCCTCTTCCAAGAGCTCTTTCATCCCTAACAGCATTAGGATGTAATCCTGATCGCATTGATGAAGTTTTCAGAGAAGCTAATTTGCCCACATTCCACATTCCAGCTTTTAGGTTCTCTCCCATCTTCTGGGCGACTGTTTTCCGTATCATGTGGCTTTGTGGAATCTCCCGTAATGTAGAATCCCTGAAAATGGCTAAGCTACGGGCTGCTCAGGCAGCAGATATCCTACTAACCTCTGTAAAAGTATCAAACGGTCCCGTGCTGCTTATGGGGCATGGTATGATGAACCGACTGATTGCAAAGGAACTCATATCAATGGGCTGGAAAGAAAGTCGTCGACAGGGGCTCGGTTACTGGAATGCTAGTATCTACAGTCTACCTGAGCAAAAATCTTGATTAAATATTTAGCTCTGTGCAATATCGGTGTGCGGTCAAATCTGAGCAATTACATATAAAGTTTTATTAAGTTATCCTTATCTTAATACCCGACGTTAATTTATCGACAAATGGTATAAATGCCTGCCAGTAATAATCCTCTAATCTTGCCTGTTCTGCTACTTTCTCCCTGAATTTCTTCCATCTCATGCCTTTGGGTTTATCGAAAGAATACACATGCTTGGTTAGGTTACTAACATCTGGGCTATAACCCCAAATAGCAAAGCGACCTACTCGCACCTTGCGCCTTAATCGGTCAAGCTTGTTTTCGCTTTGGCTGGCATAGTGGAAATTCCAACATGCTCTACAGGCTAAATCTTTACGACTAAAATCACTGTCTATTTGTCCAGTTATGACTATTTTAGACACAAAAAAACCAGACTTTTTATTATCTGGTTCTGTATTTTGTGGCTGGTAGATTAAGCACGTTTAAAGAAGAAAGAAACTCTGGTAATTCACTTACTGAAAGGTGGGCGTCATGCTCACGCTTATGCGGAACAAAGGCACTGGCTAAATCTGGCGCAGGGTTATACTCTGCCCTACCAGTAATAATGGCGTACTTTCATACCTCGCCACAACGTTGACGCACTTTCTTTAGCTTCTCCGTTGCTCCACGCTTTTCCATAATAGAAAGCACTTCAAGTAGTTCCATTGGTTTGATTTCAACAATCGGGCGATTACCTATATAAGGAAAGACGTCTTTTTCAAATGCGTCCATCATGTCATCACGATAACCAACAGACCAGCGATCCTTTCAGCCCTCATCCCATTCAAAGGCGATATTTTTAAC